>JANRJG010000016.1 GCA_033875315.1 Candidatus Methylacidiphilales bacterium | reverse complement strand
GGGCAGGTGCCGCCATCACCCTCCGGGCTGGGGCCAAAAAGCCGCCCCGCTTCGTTGCTCGTCGGTCACGGGTATATTTCATACCTGCTCCCTTCTCGCGCCTCGCCGGACGGCTTATTGACCCCCCGCGTAAGGTCGCGTACCGCTCCCACGCGGTCACGCGACAGCGCGGGTCACGCGGGTTATCCGGATAGGCTCTTAGCATTCAAATTCCTTCTACTGCATTTGGTTTGGTCTTATGTCAATGAGTGATCGAAAGTGTGAGCCAAAGAGAGTGCACAACATTGGGATTGTCGCCCCGAGTTTCGGTGCCTTACATGAAACATTCCATGCTGAAACGTGCCCTCATCGCCGGAATATCAGGCCAGGATGGTTCTTATCTGGCCCGCCTGCTCTTGGAGAAGGGATATGAAGTCCACGGCATTTCGCGCAACCACCGCACGCAGGCCTTTGCCAATGCCAGGAGGCTGGGGATTTTATCCAGGCTCCACCTCCACACTCTGACGCTGGACGATACGTCCCGCTGTGCCGGCTTCTTGAAGGAAGTGCGGCCCGATGAAGTCTATCATCTCTCAGGCCAAACGTCGGTGGGTCATTCTTTCAGCGACCCGGTGGAAGCCCACCAGAGCATTGCCGTCGCCACCCTCCATCTTCTGGAAGCGTTGAGGCGGGCGGGGGGAGCGTGCCGCTTTTACAATGCCGGATCGAGTGAGGTCTTTGGCAACACGGAGGTGCCGGCCCGTGAAGATACGCCGTTCCACCCCCGCAGTCCTTATGCCATCGCCAAGGTGGCCGCACACCACGCGGTGGCGCATTACCGGGAAGCCTACGGGCTCTTCTGCTGCACCGGCATCCTCTTCAACCACGAATCACCCCTCCGGCCCCTCCATTTTGTCACCCGGAAGATCGTGTCGGCCGCCGCGGCCATCCGCGAGGGACGGATGGAACACGTGGAGTTGGGGCGGACCAGCATGCGACGGGACTGGGGATGGGCCCCGGAGTATGTGGAAGCCATGTGGCTCATGCTCCAGCAAGACGAGCCCAGGGATTTCATCATCGCCACCGGTCAGCACCATTCGCTCCAGTGCTTCGTGGAAAAAGTGTTCGCCTGCCACCAGCTCGATTGGGCGAAACATGTGGTCTTCAACCAAGCCCTGGTCCGGCCCACGGACATCGACATCAATTTTGGCGACGCCACGCTCGCCCGTGAAAAATTGGGTTGGTCGCCCACGGTCATGTTGGACGACTTGATCCAACGACTGCACCTGGACCGGCATGACGGCACCACCGTCCTCGGCTGATGGCCCCCCCTCTTTCCATCTACATGCTGAGCAGTTGGCAGGTGCCGTGCGGCATCGCCGCCTACACCACGAGTTTGACTTCGGCCCTCGGACAATCCGGCGACCGGGTGGTGGTCGAGCCCATCGGTCCCGCGAACTGTGGCGACCTCACACCGGATCAACTAGTCGGTAAAGAGGACGCCATCGTCCGCCGAAGCCGGGATTTTGACGTGGTCCACATCCAACATGAGTATTCCTTTTTTTTGTACAAGGGGATGAAAGAAGAGACCGGCATCACCCACCTGGGCAGGCTTGTGAAGCGTCTGCGCCTGGCGGGATGCCCGTTGGTCATCACCTTCCATTCCCAACCACCCGGTCCAGTCCCGTTGCTGCGGCGCGTCGTGCCCACGGGCTATCCGGTGGAACGGGCCTGGCAAAAGCAGGTGATCCGCCGACTACGCGACGATCCCGGATGCCATTCCATCGTGCACACCACGCACACCCGCGAACGCTTCATCCGCCAGGGAGTGCCCCCGGGACGTGTCACCCGGCTGCCGCTGGGTATTCCGCGTGACGTGCGGCCCCAAGATCCGTCATCCCGAGAACAGGCACTAGCCGCCCTGGGATACGGGCCGGGCACCCGGCTGCTGGCCCTCTTCGGTTTTATATCCCCCTACAAAGGAACGGAAACCGCCCTGGAATCCCTCTTGCACCTGCCGCCCCACTTCCATCTGGCACTGGTCGGGGGAACGCACCCGCAAGCTGTCCATGATCCGACATTCGACCGGTTGCTGAGCCTGCTGCGCCGGCATCCGGCGTTGAAGCCAAGGGTCAGGATCACGGGCTATGCCCCTCCCGCCGATTTCCTCCGTTACCAAGAAGCGGCCTCTTACTGTCTGGCCCCCTATCGCAACGTCCCCTATTCTGGATCGGCCGCCATCGGTTCCGCCCTGGCGTCCGGGGTTCCGGTGATCGCGAGCCGCATCCCTACTTTCGAGGAGATTGAAGGCGAATCCCGCGCCCTGCGTTTGGTGTCTCCCGAATCACCCACAGAATTGGCCGGAGAAATCAAACACCTGGAAGCGCACCCGGTAATCCGGCACGCCTTGGTTGCAGCGGCTTTTGCCTATGTCGACGCCAATGCCTGGTCCCGGGTGGCCGAACGCCACCGCCACGTGTACCGGGCCGTGGTCTCCCCGGGCTCTCTCTCTCCGGCATCGCCCGCCCTTGCGCCATGAAGCTTGAAAAGGTCACCACGGAAAATGTTGGCCAGGCAATCGCAGCCGCGCGGGAAATCTTTCCCTATGAAATCCATGCCGACGGATTCTGGCCCGAAAATGCCTACCGCGACTCGATTCGAAAAGGGCATCCGAATTTTGCCTACTATCTGGCGAAAATGGACGGTGATGTGGTGGGGATCACCGGCCACTACCCGCCCGGAAGTTTGGGCCGGGAAATCTGGGTCGGTTGGTTTGGCATCCGTCCCGCGCACCGCCACCAAGGCCATGGCACCGCCCTGCTGGCACAGACCTGCCGCATGCTCGAGGTTTTGGGCCAGCGAAAAATCCGCCTGTATTCCGGCGATCGCGAGGAGGAACGCCCGGCGCAGCGGCTCTATGTCCGTGCCGGTTTCCACGTGGTGGGCAGGGGTTCGGTGGATGGAAAACCGGTGCTATTCTTTTGCCGCAACCCCCGGGCCAACCGAGTGGTGATGCCAGGATCATCAGGGAACAGGCTTGAAAGCAGGGGCTTCCGGGCACGACTGAAGGACTGGCTCCGTGACCCTGTTTGGCGCACCCATCTGGGACAGCAGGAGGCTGGGGGGATGAGTTGGCAGTCCTGGATGCAATGGGAGTGGGAGTGGAAATGGTGCTGGCCGGCCCGGGAACATTTCTGGCACGACGGCGGACATGAAAATTTCCATCTGGGGATCGGAGTGATGGCCTATCGCCGTGCAGACAACTACCAGGCCCGGCTGGCTTCCGGCCTGCCCGGGACCCCGGAGAATCCTTCCAAAACCTCCGCTTGACAGAAACGTGACCGAATCGGGATAGTCTTGGCACGATGGCCGCCGCAAAGTCCAAGAACCGTTACCGACGCATCCTCTTGAAACTCAGCGGCGAGGTCCTGGCCGACGAGCAGGACCATATCGCGGCCAAGGTTTCGGACAACATCGCCCGCCAGATCAAGGAGATCCACGCCATGGGCGTGCAGGTGGCCGTGGTCATCGGGGGCGGCAACATCTGGCGCGGCCTGACCGCCAGCCACGCCGGCATGGACCGCACCACCGCCGATTACATGGGCATGCTGGCCACGGTCATCAATGGCCTGGCCCTGCAGGACGCGTTGGAACGCAATGGCGTCTACACCCGCGTCCAGACCGCCATCGAGATGAAAAATGTGGCCGAGCCCTTCATCCGCCGCCGTGCCATCCGCCACTTGGAAAAAGGCCGCGTGGTCATCTTCGTCGCCGGCACCGGCAACCCCTACTTCTCCACCGACACCACCGCCGCTTTGCGCGCGAGCGAGATCGGGGCCGAGGTCGTGCTCAAGGCCACCAAGGTCGACGGCGTCTACGACAGCGACCCGAAGAAAAACCCCAAGGCCAAGCGCTTCGCCAAGATCAGTTACACCGAGGCCCTCTCCCGTCGTCTCAAGGTCATGGATTCGACCGCCTTCAGCCTCTGCATGGACAACCACGTGCCCATCGTGGTCTTCGACATGTTCAAAAAAGGCAACCTGCGCCGCGTGGCCGCCGGAGAAGCCGTTGGCACGCTGGTCACCGAATAAACTTCACTCCCCCCTCCGCCGAACCCCCCACCCCTAAAGAAGACACGTATGGCCGCCGCTGATGAAGTTCTGATGGATTGCGAAGAACACATGGAGAAGACCGTCAAAAAGGTCCAGGACGATTTTTCTGCCGTGCGCACGGGCAAGGCCGCCCCCCAATTGGTCGATTCCATCCGCGTGGATTGTTACGGCACCACCATGCAGATGCGAGAATTGGCCGGCATCACCTGCCCGGAACCGCGACTGATCGTCATCCAGCCCTGGGATGGTTCGAACGTCGACCCCATCCGCAAAGCCCTGGAGGTTTCCAACCTCGGTGTCACCCCGCAGGTCGATGGCAAGATCATCCGCATCCCTATCCCCGAACTTTCCGAGGAGCGGCGCCGTGACCTGATCAAGGTGGTGAAGAAGATTTCCGAGGACGGACGCATCGCCATCCGCCACAACCGCCGTGAAGCCATGGAAGCGGTCAAGAAGATGCAAAAGGACGGCGACCTGACCGAAGACGACGTCAAGGTGGCGGAAAAAGACATCCAGAAGCTGACCGATGACTACACCGGCAAAATTGACAAGATGCTGGAGTCCAAAGAAGCCGAGTTGCTGAAGATCTGAGGGTTCCTAACCCTTGGCCGAAGCCACTTCGTGGATCACGTCCAGTGTTTCACGGACGTTGCGTTCCTGGGTGTGGGTGGCAGCGGTCTTGCGCGCCGCCCGGCCCATTTGCAGTCGCAGGGACTCATCACGCAACAACCGGATCAAATGGGCCGTTTCGCGGACGTCGCCCGCCTGGCCGACGACAAACCCTTCCCGGCCATTCTGGATGATCTCCGAACCGCCATTGGCAGTGGTGGTGATGACGGGCAGACCGGCGGCGAGTGCTTCCAGGGTCACGTTGGCAAACGGGTCATACCAAGTGGGCAGGAGAAAGACATCCGCGGCTGCGTAAAGATCGGGTAGTGGGCAGGGCGGGGGGGAGTCAATGATGACCATGCGCACATCGGCCCCGGCCCGGCGGGCCGCCTCCTGGGCCTGGACATGGCCCTTGCGCTCCGCTCCGGCCCCGACCAGCAGGACGACGTATTCCTCGTCGTCCCATTCCATGGCGCGGCGCCCTGCTGCCCGGTCGCCACCGCCGAAACGGGCATGATCGACCCCATTGCGGACCAAGCGGATCCGCTCGGCCGGGTAGTCAAAATGCCGGAGGATGTCGGAGCGGACCATTTCGGAGTTGGCGATGACCCGGCGGGTGTTCTTCGGGTGGAAGGTGACCCGTTCCAGCGCACAAACCACGCGGTTCTTGGGATTGAAGCGGTTGCGGAAAAAACCGGTCAACGGACGCGCGGCCTGGCGGCGTCGCAACCACTCGCGGTGGACCCCGTCACCGGCCCGGTAGATGTGGGCACGCACGCCCCGTTCCAGGCTGAAAACGACATGGAAACCGATTTCGCCCACACTGCCCAGCCGGACATTGACCGCATCGGCAAAGCGCCTCGGCTTCATGGCCGTGCTCGAATCGACCGGAAACCGTTCGACCAAGCGGAACATGTCCCGGGCCTCGTCGTCCCAGGATTCGCAGAGCAGATGACACTCGTGCCCGGCCTGGCTGAGGGAGCCGGCCAACCGCTTCAGGTAGTTCTCCGCCCCGCCCGTGGGCGACCAGTTCCGACGGACGAAAGCGATGCGCATAAACGAAGCCTGGAAAAATCAATGGTAGAAGGAGTAAATGGCTTCCAGGACCGCCTGCACCTCTTCGTCGCGCAACTCGGCGAACATCGGCAGGGCCAAGGCTTCGCGGGAAAAGGTCTCGGCGTTGGGGAAGAATCCGGCCGGCCCCAGTTTTTCAAAGCAGGGTTGTCGGTGCAGGGGCTTGGGGTAATAGATCCCGGTGCCGATGCCTTTTCCGGCCAAATGGGCCTTGAGGGCATCACGTTTGCCCCCGGTGACGCGCAGGCAGAATTGATTGAAGGTGTGCGGGTCGTTGCAGGTGAAGGGGAGCAGCAGAGGGCACTGGGAGGAGGCTTCGGAACCCATCGGTGACGCGCACGCGCAGGCATCGACAGGATAGGCGCCGAGACCCTTGCTGGTGAAACCCTCGAGGTAATGCTGGGCATGACGGCGTCGCGCGGCGATGAGGCCGGGCAGGCGGGGCAAACGCAGGCGGAGAAGGGCGCCTTGCAGGGCATGCATGCGGAAATTGCCTCCGACTTCGAGGTGCTCGTAGGTCTGGGCCATGCCGTGGTTGCGCAGGACGCGCATGCGCTCGGCCAGGTCGTCGCGTTGGGTGGTGACAAGCCCGCCCTCGCCAAATCCACCCAGTGTCTTCGTCGGGTAGAAAGAAAAGCATCCGATGTCACCCAAGGAGCCGGCTTTCTTTCCTTGATAGGTGGCGCCAATGGCCTGGGCGGCATCCTCGACCACGGCAATCCCTTTCTCCGCAGCCAGGGACAGGATGAGCCCCATGTCCGCACATTGACCGAAAAGATGGACCGGCATGATGGCCTTGGTGCGCGGACTGATGGCCCGGCGGATGCCTTCCATGGCGATATTGAAACAGCAGGGGCTGCTGTCGACAAAGACCGGGGTCGCACCGAGCCGGGCCACACTGCCTGCCGTGGCAAAGAAGGTGTAAGTCGGGCAGATGACTTCGTCGCCCGGGCCGATGTCCAGGGCCATGAGTGCGAGGACCAGGGCGTCCGTCCCGGAAGAAACCGCCCAAGCGTGTTTGACACCCAAGTATGTCGCGACCTCTTTTTCAAAGGCGGCCACTTCCGGCCCGAGGATGAAGACCCCGCTTTCAATGACCTCGGCCGCCTTGGCCTTTAGGGTGTCCTTGAAGGGTTTGTCGTCGCGGGTGGCGTCAAATTGGGGAATGTGCGAGATCATGGCTGCATAAAGTGTGAAGTACCAAAGAACGGGTCAACGTAACCCAGAAACGGGCGGTCTTGCCAGCGCAGAAAGGCGGCTATGCGGAAAAAGCAGAACCCGAAGCCCGGAACCACAGGGTAGAATTTACTAGTTTTTCTTGTAAAAGTCGCCATTCTCAGTAGGTTAGAAACACATTTCCCAAGGAAACACCTATGAAGTACTCCCCCGCGCTATGGTTGGTCGGTTTGCTGCTGACTGTCCCCCAATACCATGTCATGGCCCTTCCAGGCGATGTGGTTGCTGGTTTTTCAAGCGATAGCCTCAAAGGTTCAACGAGTGGAACAGAGCCCGATGTCCGCACGGTGGTGGTCCAGAATGACGGGAAGATGATTGTGGGCGGAGATTTTGTGGTCAGAGTGCCGGTCACCACGACGATCGGCGGGAATTCGTCGGCTTCCGTTGTATTGGTTCTTAAAAACCTGGTTCGCTTGAATTCGGATGGCAAGGTCGATAAAACGTTTTTGGTCCCTGAGGCAAAGTCCAGCATCGAAGCCAACGGGGGGTGGACGACAATCGGCCAGGCAATCACCTGGGGTTTCAGCGGGGTGGTGCGTTCCGTCGTCCTGAATCGTGATACTCCAGCTGTGGGCCAGTTCAAGGTTCTGGTCGGGGGGGATTTCCAAAATTTCGGACAAGTGGGGACTGGCAACGTCAGCTCACGCATCCGCCTGTTGCAATTGGACAGTGATGGCGGACTGGATAGCGACTTCACGCCTACAGGAACGGGAATCAACAACACTGTGCGAGGGTTGCTTTCCATCGATGAAGACACCGTTTTCTCCTATGGCGACTTTACCAAAATCAACGAGACCGCTGTTGGCTACGGGTTTTCGGGCACTTCCGGTGGAGATGCCAGCGATTGGAGCGCCCAAGTCAACGGTCCCATTGACTTTGCTATGTCAACAGTGGATGGACTCTATCTATGCGGTGAATTCACCACATGCAATTTATCGGGAAATGACACTGATACGAGTACGGATCCGGATACGGTCACTCCGTTTTCGTTCAGCTCTGCTGCACCGCGCATCGTGCGGGTTTTTCCTGAAACGTTTTCTTTTCAGCCGGACCCGATTAATACACCCGATCTGACGACTACTTATTACGGGGGCTCGATTGACACCAATTTCCAAGCCCAAGGCACGGGCCCAAACAATGCCGTGCGTTCTATGGCCATGGCAGATGATGACTCGGATATCATCTTGGTGGGGGCCTTTACCGACTACGACGGCAATACCCAAGGTCGCATCGCCCGCGTGGACAATACGGGGGGATTGGTGGGCGGCTTCCCCGCAGCCAATAGCGGGAACTCCGATGGAGCCAATGGGGAAATCACCTCCATCATCCGCTTGTCCGACGACCGTTACCTCATCGCCGGAACCTTCACGACTTACAATGGAATCACCGTCCATGGCATCGCACGTCTGGAATCGGATGGCAGCCTTGACCAAACATTCAGCACCCTGACGGCTCCCCTGACTTCGGGCAAGTTACGCGGTCTGGCCGAATGCCCTGACGGCAGTTACGTCGCATTTGGCAACTTTGTCAGCTACAAGAACAGCAACACCCGGGGGGTGGTGCGGATTCAAGGCGGACGGTTGCCGGTCATCACCACCCAACCCGTGTCGGTTGGGGCCAACCTGGGCGACAGCATCACCCTTTCCGTCGTCGCCACCGACAACCTACTGGGCCTCCCCACTGTGGAAACCCTTCAATTCCAGTGGCAGAGAAATGGGAAGAACATCCCCGGTGCCATCTCCAGCACGCTGGATCTGGGCCCGCTCGGGATCAATGACGGCGGCGCCTACCGGGTGATTGTCAGAACATCATCCTCGTCGATCACCAGCAACACCGCTTACGTCATCCTCTCCAATCCTTTCCTGGGCATCATTCCCTCGACCGGGTTCAATGCCGAGGGCATCGTGGACCCCGAGCCCACCCTCAACAACGACCAAGGGGGGCGGATCACCTATACAGTGGACCGCTTCGGGGCGGTTTCAGGTTCCCTCACTTTGGGAAATGGATCGGCCAAACCCTCGGTCTATCGTTTCACCGGCCAATTCTCCGGCAGCAGCGCCACCATCACCATTCCCCGCGCGGGACTGGGTTCGTTGGTCCTGACGCTCAATTCCATTTCACTTCCCGCTGTTGGCACACCCAAAACGGATTTCAACTTTTCCGATGGCACCAGCCTCCTCAGTGATGGGGCGAACACGGCCGTGGTCAGTGCCTGGAGCAACCGCTGGACCAAGACCACCACCGCCTCAACCTACGCCGGTATTTACAATGTGGCTCTGCAAACGGACGCTGGTGATCTGGCCGCCACAAATTTCTCAGGAACGCGTCCGGTGGTTTCCCAGGGATTCAGCTACTTCACCATGGGTGTGGATCTCAAAGGGCAGGCCCGTCTGGCCGGCGTTCTGGCGGATGGAACGCGTTTCTCAGGTTCCGCTTTACTTTGGGGTGATGGCAAACAATTGGTGGCGGCCCCGGCCACCCTGCCTCTTTGGGTTCCGTTGTACAAAAACGGTGGATCCCTGACTGGAACGCTCAGCATTGATGATGCGCCGGCCGATAACACCGTCGTGGCGGCTCTCACTTGGACCAAGCCGGCCGGACTGGCCAAAACCCCCGATGTGCTCGGGTTTGATGTGGTCGATTTGACCGCTGTCGTCGGCAGCGGACAATACAACATTGCGCCCTTGATCCCCCTTGCGCCGGCCACCAATGTGACCCTCAACTTTGATGATGGTGTATGGACGGCCCCCAACGGAGGCCTCAGCGCTGCCTTCAGCCAGGGATTTTCCATCCTCAACCTCAAATCCACCACCGTGCTGCCTTCCCCCAAGACCGTGACACTCAATTTCAATTCCAAAACCGGATTGTCCACCGGCGGGTTCGTTGATGATGGACGGAAGGTCAAATACCAGACGATCACCCTGACCGTGGGCGGTCTGCGCTTCCGCGGAAATTACTTCATGCCCAACTCAGCTGTCCTGCAGGACTATCTGGTGGGCGGCAGTGTGAGCAACTGAGGCTTGCCGGAAACTAAGCAACTGTGGGACGACCTGGCTTCTCAGTCATTTCCGAGAAACTCTGGATTCTCCTGCCCCTGGTGCTCGCGGCTGTGGCGTGCGTCCTGTGGATGGTGCCCCGTCCCTCTGAAACCCGTCTCCTATCGTCCAGCCCGGCCGCTGGCCCGGCTTCGCAAGTTTCCGCATCACGCCCGGTGACACCAGCGGACGATGGAGCATCGTCCCTTTACACACGCCAGGAGAAAGATCTCTCCGCCCTGATCGTTTCATCCCGCAGCACGGAATCCAAGGCAGCCGAGTTGCTCCGTCTCCTGCCAGAATTGCCCGGCGACATCCAAGAGCTGGCGGCCCGTCACCTGGCCAATCTGGCCAGCGATGAGCAGATGATGCAGGCTGTCCGATTGATGGCAGATCCCCGCATCCAACCACCCGCACAAGACGCCATCTTGAACGGAGTGTACAACCGCGACCCCCTGGATGCGGCGGCGTTGTGCATTGAAATCCTGAAAAACGGCCCGGAAACAAGATTCCTCGAAGCAGAACGCACCCTCTCTGTATTGCTGCAAGCGGACCATGGGCGCGACACCGCGGCGTGGACCCGGGAATGGAAGGCCGCCCGTTCCAATCCACCCAACAAGCCAAGCAGATGATCGTTGTCTGGGTGAATAAACGGGAATGGAAAAAGCCCGGACCGATCGTCCATATGGCTGTCCATAATGCCCACAGCTTTGCCCAGATTGGTCTGGAAAGTCACTTTGTGGTCGGTGAAGGCGTTCCGTCGGATACGACTGATGATTTGTCCGCCTTCTACGGACTTGAACCATTGCCCTCCTTTCATGTACATCGGAATGCCCGCAAAAGCGTCGTTTTTTTGTCTGAAAGCTCCTCCATCTTCCGGGCGGCTGCACGTCTGATACTCGATTTGTCCCGGAAAGACCGGGTTGCGGTTTTCACCCGGGACGATGGGTTCCTGCCCCACCTTTGGCGACTGGCCCGGCGGCCCTCGATCCGTGGATTTTACGAATTGCATGACTACTATGCGGACCTGTCGTGGAGAGAGGGAAGTGTCCCCTTCAGGAACCGCCGCGAACAGTTCATGGAGCGGGTGTTCCTGCCCCGGATCAGTGGAATTGTCTGCATCTGTCACGAGCAGGAGAAACTGTATCAGAAAACATTCCCCGGTATTGTCTCCCTCTCGCGACCATTGGGCACCAAACCCTTCCCGGACGCGGATCCCGAAGCCAAGAGGCTGCAAAGAACGGTGGTGTATGTGGGTCATACCCAGAAATTCAAAGGTTCAACCTTCATGGCCCAGGCTGCGGTGGCGTTGGCACGAAGGAACATCCGCACGCTGTTCATGGGCGGGTATAAGGAGAACTCGGAAAAACTGATCGGCCCCGCCCAAAAAGCCGGCTACGGAGGAATGGTGGAAAGCAGGGCATTCCTGCCGCCCAAGGAAATGCACCGTATCCTGGCCGAACGTGCCTCGGTCGGTGTGGTGATGCTGCCGGACACGTTTTACAACCGTCACCTCACTTGCCCGGTGAAGGCCCTGGATTACCTCTCACATGGCATCCCGGCTTTCAGCACGGATCTTGCCACCACCCGCGAGGTGCTGGGTGAGGCGGGTATTTATCTTTCTGACAGTGACCCCGAGCAGTTTGCCGGAAAAGTGGCCGATTTGCTGGATGACCGGGCGGGTTATGCCCGTGCCGTGGAACGAATGAAAGCGAGGGCCCGTGACTTGCAATGGGTCCACCGGGCCCGTGACCTGGTACAATTTTCCACCGAGGCCTTCGGAAACGGAGTTCGATGAAGGCTGGGGTTGTCTTCCTCAAGCAGCTGGGGGATCTGGTCCTCCTCCAGCCGACCCTCTCGGCACTTTCCAGGGTTAGCGGACATAACATCTCGCTCCTTTGCAAGCCGGGTCTGGCGCCACTCATGGAGCTGATGCCCGGAGTGGATCGCAAGTATTCTGGTTCGGTAAAAACGGATAGACTATACTGTTTCGAGAACGGTTCAAAGGCGGCCTGGCTGGCCTGGCGTTGGCGGGCCCGGGCGAAAACGCTGCTTCTCAGCAAAAAGGAAGAACAACGCTGGTTTCACCCCTTGGTGTTCGGGGAAATCCATCAGGACAGTCCCAACGATTGTTATCGTGCACAATACTACTGGCGCAATGTCACGGCACTTCGGGATATGGCCTTTGAGTTTCCGCGCCTGGAGGTGCCCCCGGAAAACTGGTCGGATGGATTGGCTGTTCCATCCCGGCCCTGGCTTTTGGTTCACCCGACCTCCGCCTGGAAGAAGAAATGCTGGCCCGTGGAACGGTGGGTGGATTGCCTCAATTCCATTCATGAGCGCACGGCCTGCACACTGGTGCTCAGCGGGGGTGTCACCGAGTGGGAACGTGGCCATTGCCAGGAAATCGTGGGGAGGGTCCGTGCTCCGATCGTCGATTTGTCCGGAAGAACCAGTTTGAAGCAATTGCTCTGGCTGGTGGAAAAATCGAAAGCCGTCGTGACGGTGGACGGCGCGGTTGCCCATTTGGCTGCCGCGTGGAACCGCACCTATCTGGCGCTATTTGGTCCAACCAATCCACTGCACTGGTTCCGTCCGGACGCTTCGGGTCGTCTCATCCAAGCCTCGGCCTACCTGCAGCAAAAAAGACCCCCGATGGAAGCCATTCCGACTCCCCCCGTGCTCGAGGAGATCAACGGCCTGCTGAAATCCTTCTAAAAAAGACAATTAAGATGAGCATGTTCAAGACGTTGTATGGCCCTAAATTCTGTCCCGGCGACCACCTGAATTCCCTACGCCCCTGAGGCCATCACGTGAAAACACTTACCGTCCTCTTCACCTTCAACCGTCCGTTGCTGTTGGATAACTGCCTGCGTTCCTTCTGGAAGTTTGCCCCGGGAAACCCGCTGCTGATCCTGGATGACGGTAGCGACGATCCCGTGCAAAAAGATGTTCTCAGCAAAGCCGCGCTGCAGGCGGACACGCGTGTGGTGAAATTCGAACATGATCGGAATCGTCGCCTGGGCGGGCTCTATGCCAACATGGCCTGGTCCTACCGGCTGGCGCTGGATGAAGGCATGGATTACGTTCACTTCCTCCAGGACGACCAACAATTTCTCTGGCATGACCCTTCCTTCTGGAGTCGGTGCGACGAGCTCTTCCAGCATTGTCCGTCTGCCTATGAATTGACTCCCGGGTTTGACTGGTTGATTTTTTCCCACGTCCACCATAAGCGCAGCCAATGGAACGCCGAAGCCGGTTGTTGGAAAAGACTCAACAGTGCGTTCATGGCTCCCGGTGTATTCCACGTGCCCCGCATGCACGAAAATGGATGGGTGTTTGCCGAATCCGAAGTGGCGAACCATTTGCAGGCGAGGGCAAAGGGTTTGGAACTGATTGCCTCGCCCGCTCCATCTGTGGGAAAGGTTCCCTCTGCCCCGGTGCGCCATGCGGGAAGAAAACACCGTAAAGAAATGGCGCCCAGGAAGGAATTCTACCTCCTGCCACTCGATGAACAGGCTTTAACCCAACTGTGTCAGGTGCCGAAATCAAGACCCCCGCTCTACGAGGAATACTGCATTCCGTGGGGTTGGCGGGCTTGGGCTCCATACCATTACTCGAATAACCTGGTGAAGCATCTTCAGAACCTCAGAAGATGGATCAAGGGCAATCATTTCCGTTCGTGGCCTTATCGTATCGGGACGGAATCCCGGAAGGCATGATCATGAGGGAGGTCTTCTATTTGTTTGCCTCGAAGGTTTCTGAAAAAGGTCTGGGCTTGGTCGTGCGCGAACAATTGCGTGCGCTGTCGGAAGCCCGCATCCGCGTCACCCTGATGTCCCGCGGGGGTTTCGAGGGAAACAACATCAAGCCCCTGACCTGGCGCCACACACCCGCAAACGCCCTCTCTTGGCTGCCATCCCAAACATACTACTGTGCCCAATTCCGTTTCTTTTCACTCATGGCCGCACAACATCTTCGACGCCACGCAGGACGTTATGATGCCTGCATTTGCTGGAACCGCCAGGGAATGGCCCTCCTGCCAGTCGCGCATACCCTGGGTGTCAAAAGTTTTCTGAATCACCCAAGCTGGCACCATGATTACCCTCCGGGTGCGTCGGGCTGGGTCGATCATGCATGGCCCAGGTTCAAGAGACGGGACTTCGACCGGCAATACGAACTGGCGGACCGCATACTCGTGGCGTCCGCTCAAGCAGAGCGGACATTTCAAGCATGTGGGGTTCCCTCCGATAAAATCATACCCATCGGGCGAGGGGCGGATTTGGACGAATTCACCAGCCCGGAGCGTGCCTTCCGTCCCTTCAGGGTCATCATGGTGGGAGAGTTGGGAGAGCGCAAGGGGGTGATCGAAGCATTGGAAGCTTGGAGATACGCGGCATTGCCCGAAGCGGAGTTTTGGCTGGTTGGCCATTTGCCCCATGAAACGGAAACGAGGGTCCGCGCAGTTGCCGCCGCCATGCCTTCGGTCAAAATCATGGGATATCGCAAAGATGTCGGACACCTCATGGCCCAATGCCATGTGCAAATACTCCCTTCCAGACGGGAGGGTTTGGCTAAATCCCTCATCGAAGGCGCGGCCTGTGGCTTGGTCACGCTGGCGACCCGGGAGGCCGGATTAGAAATCAAGGAAGGGGATACCGGCTGGTATATCAAGCGAGAAGCCAAGCAAAACAATGGAGAATTAATGCGGCGCTTGTATGCTGATGAGCCTGAGTGGCGGCGAATGAGCAAGCTATCAACGGAAGACGCCCGTGCGAATCATACTTGGACGGCCTTCCGTCGTATGTTTTTGAAAAGTATTCAAGAAGAGGTGAAATGAGAAATTGCCGAAACCTGCTGATGATCAACCACCGGTTTCAGATGGGAGGTTCGCCGACCAGTCTCGCAGATCTCGCGCATGAACTCAGGGCGCGAGGCTGGAACATCACCATAGCTGGTGGCGAAGGAGGCCCGGTAGCAAATCGGCTTGAGAAAGAAGGATTCAATTGCTGGATTATTCCGAAAGAAGGATTCTGTGGTTGGAAAACGATCCTGGGATATATTCAACTTATCCGAAAGGAGGGTGTATGTCTGGTCCACTTGAATACCCTCACATCCTATTTCAAGTACCCGGCCATGGCCGCCCGTATATGCGGGGTGCCCGCAGTGTGGTGGGCCCGGGAAGAGTTGCAGGCCAAACGTTGCCGGAGATTGTTTCCTTGGATCAAATTTCTAAGCTCAGCGCTGGTGGTTGTATCAAGTGAACAGGAAAATTTTGCCGTCCAATCCACGATACTAAAGTCCCATCCTGTCCATGTGATCCTCAAGGGGTTGGATGCGGCCGCCCTGCACAAAAAGGCGGAGCAGTCAGTAAACAGGAAAATTCCCCAAACCAGGCCCTGGATTTTGTTCATCGGCCGGCTGGAAGAACGCAAATCTCCCCATGTCATTCTGGAGGCTATGCACATGCTTGATAAAAAAGGCATGTTATTGGACCTGGTCATCATCGGTGATTTGCTGGAGGGCGACGAAGATTATAAAAAAATGTTCCGTCAACTGTTGACCCGATTGGGCTTGGTGGACCGCGTCCACGTGATGGGAGTTTTGGACAACCCGCATCCCTACTTCAAATTGTCAAGTTTGATGGTCCTGCCCACAAAGTGGGACTGCGCGCCCAGAGTGGTCATGGAAGCGATGATTCATTCATGCCCGGTGGTGTGCACTGATATTCCGGGCAATCATGATCTCATTACTGAGGGTGTTACAGGCACGATGTTTGTTCCCGGGGATTCAAGTGCCTGTGCGTCCGCCATCGAAAAAGTATTAAACGATGATAAGATGCGGATGGAATTGACCCATAATGCCCGAAGGCATATGGAAACCCAATTTTCTTTGCCTGCCACAGTGGACAAAATAGAGGCATTGTACGCAAAAGTGTGAACTATGTAAGCCGTAGGATGTAACATCAGATAATGGGCTACCTGATACTATACGCAGTGCTGCGCGGTCTTTTTTTTCCTTTTCTAAAGAGAAGCAAAAAAGGGGGCTTGGCCCTGCTGATTCATACGGGAAAAATAGGAGACTATGCAAATGCGGTGTTTTTGCTGGAAAAAGTCGCGCCAGCGGACGTCCTCTTGGACCGGTTGAATGCCCCTTTTGTATCGAAGGACCAAAGAATTCGAAAAGCCTGGTTCCAACAAGACTATAAGGCAAACATCTGGAAAAAATGCCGCCTGGCTTGCCAGCTCTATTGTCAGGGATATGAACGAGTTTTCATAACGACCCCGAACCAACTCAATTTGTTCTGGGGTCTGTGTGCCTGTGCAGGATCAACCTCCGCGCTCGATGTGGGATGGGGGATGCGCATATTGTTGAAAATCTGTGACCGGGTCGTGCCACACGATGTCCATACGCCCACCATTGATTCCTATTTGAAGTTGGCGGACGGCCCCGGTGGGGAAAGGCCTGTGGGTCGTCTCTTCACTGATTGGAACGAGGATGGGGTCGTGGAACCGTTGAGGCAGGCTTCACGTCCACGGGTCGGTGTCTCTCTTTGCACAGGAAATGGATCCAAACAAATCCCCGTTGAAGAATGGGGCTGGTGGTTCCAGTGGCTGAAATCCATGGGTGTCTCCATCGTGGTCCTGGGCACTGAGCCGGAACAGGTCTTCTTGGATTCCGTTTTACAAAATTCGGCATTACCGGCATCTGCTGTGTTGAATCTGCTGGGTGCGGTGCCCTTGCGCGACCTCCCGGAAAATATTTCACAATTAGATATCCTGGTATCGGCCGATAGTGGTCCGGCCTATCTGGCGGGTCTGCGGAACGTGCCTTTGGTGCTTTACGCCGGCCCTTGTTATTTGCCCGAACAACAACCACAGGGAAACAATCATCACATCGTTTCCCCCCAAGCCCCCGTAGAACGTTACTCCTACATTTTTGACGCACTGCACAACGCGGATTGTGAAACACTCTACAAAACAAATGTGGAAGAACGCCGCCGGATGATGGATTTTGTCAGAAGAGTGATCCAGAAATAACACGCAATCTTCAGCGCACATCATGAGAATTGATTGGATAGATAAAAAAATTCAACTGCGGGACACTTGTAAACGTTGGTTGAACCGCAACCAAACAGGCGTCCTGTTTGCCGGTTCCGGCCTCAAATCCGCAGTCGTGATTCCTTGCGTGGGTGAGGATTACGCCAAAGAGGGTGAACTGGCCTCACACCATGCCAGAAAAGCCCTTCCAGATGAAGTGGAAGTGCGATTGGTGACGAATCTCCCGAGGGAAGCTTTTGGAAATCTTCAAAGTGGTGTTGTTCACGATTGTATCAAACTTCCCGCTAGCGATAGATCGCACTACAGACAACTTTGGCAAAGTCGGATGGTAAAAATAAGTGCCCCCTTACGATCGACTGCGGACTTGGTGTTGATGATCGACTCTGACCTAATGCTCCTTCAGTGCCCGGTCATTGAACTTGAATCACGCGCACTTTGCGGGGTTTTTCGCTCTGGTCGCGCATTCAGTCGAATCAAAGAGTTAAAAAAACGATGCGGTCTCCCGGGTCTCTCGGATCGAAATTATCGAATGAAACACATGAATAGCGGATTTTTGGCAGCTAGTCGAGAAACTTGGAAAATATTAGTGCCTTATTGGGTTGGTGCTTATCAAAAATATTGGGATGTGGTCGACTGTAAGGGGTGGCCACCCACCGATCAGGTAGCCTTGAATACCGCCATCGATTCCAGTGGAATTCTAGAGACCTCTTTGAGTATCTGGCATAATTGGCCGGTCTCTAAGCATTGGAATGATGACATGAGTCAGATTCCCAAAAATGTAATTGGTGCACACGGGGGATTTCCACTTTCGGAATGGGAGCGACGCATTCTTGACCCAAACTCCTCTTTGGCTTTTCAGACTCAAGCGAACACACGCATATCTAGATATGAAGATAAAAATGCCTGACCACTACGTCTGGAAAGGCTCGTCTTGGAAAGTGGGTGCCAGAGCAAGCTTGCATTTCCTGGAGTGATCCAAGACAAGCGTGCCCGGATTGTCCCGCCTTGGCCGGGCGACGGTGGAAGGTCCCACACCGCCTTGGGTGCTCAGCACGTTTCAATCAATACCGGAATGGCTCTAGGCTGATAAGCCACAGGATACCCAATCAGGTATCCTCTTCGATTGTTTTTTTGTGCTTTGCGTAGTTAGTTTTATTGGAACTTGGAAAGGGACGAAACCAAGGCTTACGAACAGACAAAAATCGACATAATTCTGTCCACCCGTGTCCTTCTTCCCAGCAAAGTTCAATCCAGCGTCCTTTTGCAAAGGTAGAAAGGTAGTCCCTGGCCTCTTTGTTGTAAGTCTCATATACTTTGGTAAAAAGTGAAATATCCATCGAGTCAACGGCTTCCTGGCCATATACTAACATACGTTTCTTGTAAATATCGGAGCCTTTTAAGGGTCCCTTAGGGTAGTGGCCACCCCTCTCCATGTGCGTAATCATACTCCTCTGCCAAGCACTAGCCGAAATTCGTTTAGTAAGAATGAAAAGGGCATCGGGGTACTGCTGATTTGCCCATTGATAAAAAGGAGCACCCGTGGATGGCAGTTTGGGCCAAAAAAATGGGTTATCACGTAGAAAGTTCCAGGGCTCTAAAATTTTCGTAAGTTCACCAGGATGCACACCCCGCGAGATTCCTTCTAAAAATTCCAGTCTATAACCGACTGCAGGTATATTGTGAAATCCCAAATACCGCATTGCATGCGCCAAGCTTGTAGTTCCAGACTTCTGAAAACCAATTCCGAATACCTTACGACCGGTGACAAGGCTCATATACTCCTTTCAGATACGTTAATACTTGTATTCAAACAACTCAATTTCCCTGTGAAATCGCTCGGCGATCGCGGCGCGCGTTCGCGAATTATAATACTGCCGATAATCAAGTCGTATGGTTGAGTTGAGACATGGCATGGGTCGGAAGGGAGCGTTTATTTTGTGGCAAATAGCGGCCCAATCCGAGTTAAACGTCTCAACTTTTCCCACGTAATCAACAATAATATCCCCATTTTCGGTGACCCAATCCAGCATGTTTCCTTCCAGCTCATTGAGCTTGAATCTCCCGAAAGGAGAGAAAATAAAACTTTCAAAATTTGATAGCCACTCACTGCTTCCAATTCTATCTTTAAAAGTGGGATCATGAGAAGCTTTCTGCACCCACCAGTTATATGAGGAGACCATCAGGTCCCAAGGGTTGCGCACAAAGGCAAAAGAAAAATGGCGATTCCATGTTTCGTCACCCAAATAGGACTTTACAGCTGTGGCCTTGAGATGTTTAAAGCGCAACTTGCGAATGCTCCTGGGATACTCCGTGTCGATCGTCTTGGGCAGCTCAAAAAGAGCGCGACTTACGCTGGTGCCGGCCGTTTTGGGAATATGAATGAAAATGCACTTATAATCGTGGAGTATACGTTTGTTGTTGTAAATGCGTCCTTCTCGGCCGTTCTTGGCGCAATTCAATGCCTCACGCAACATGTTTTTGCCATATACCGCCAGTCGAGAAGGGTAAAACTTTATCATTCTATTCATGAATAAACTTATTTGATCGGCATTTGAGTTGGGACAATAAGACAGAATGAATGACGATAGAAACAAACCGATGCGGTTCCTGGGGAAAATCAGCCTTCGATTGCCGACTTCAAGAAAAGGAGAAGAAGGGCTTCTGGTTTGAAGATTTACCAGCAAAACAAGAGAAAGTCATAGTTCAATTGGGATTTGGGTTTGTAGAAGGTCATATCTTTGCCAGCAAAAACAATGACGGGTACTGCTCCTGAAATCAGTCGTTATTGGTGCATGCAGAAGTGGAACAGACTAGTGATGTAATGGAGGGGAGAGCGAAACAGTCAAACCTTGGTGGCTCGCCAAGTTGGCGAAGAGGCCGTCTTGTTGAAGTAAGCCAGCAAAGGTCCCATCCTGGATGATCTCCCCATCTCGCAGGACGATGATTCGGTCAAAGTGCTTCAATGTTCCCAAGCGGTGGGCGACGCAGAGAACTGTGCTGTCCCGGCTGAGGGAATCAATTCCAGTCTGGACTGCGGCCTCAATTTTGGAATCGAGTGAAGCGGTGGCCTCGTCGAGCACCAGGATGGGGGCTTTGCGGACAAAGGCCCGGGCCAGACAGATGCGCTGACGTTGGCCCCCGGAAAGCAGAACACCCTGTTCGCCGATGACGGTGTCGTATCCATCGGGTAACTCACGTATGAACAAATCGGCCTGGGCCAGCCGGGCGGCTTCCATCACTTCATCGCGGGAGGCCCCCACGCGTCCCATGGCGATGTTTTCCGCAACGGAACGATTGAAGAGAAGGGTTTCCTGGCCGACGAAGGCCATTTGCCCGCGAAGCCAGGCAAAAGTGACATCGCGAACATCGTGCCCACCCAGCGTGATCGAACCGGACGAGACATCGTAGAAACGACCGAGAAGGTTGATGAGTGTGCTCTTCCCGCCGCCGCTGGGTCCGACGATGCCCACGCGTTGTCCGAACGGAATGCGCAGGTTGATACGCTCGAGGATATTTTTTTCTCCGTATGAAAAGAACACGTCCTGGAAAACGATATCCCCGTCGAAACGCGGAGGAGAAACGGCGGCGGGTTTCTCGCGGATCGTGGGCTCCATCAAGAGGGTTTCACTCAACCGCTCCAGACTGACGCGGGAAGCCTGGTAACGCATGTGGAGGTTGCCCAGCTTGCGGATCGAGCCGAAAGCGAGAATCATCGCGGTGACGAAGCCGGCCAGATCGGACATTTCCAAGCCCGACCAGATGATGTACATGATCACGCCGGTTACTCCGATCATCGACATGACCTCGATCACCGGGTTGAGCAACTCAGTGGCGCGCGTGGCGCGCATCCCATGGCTGATGGATTTGCGGTTGAACTTGCGGTATTCTTCCAGTTGCTGGTCTTCCAGGGCGAATGCTTTGACAGCGCGCACATTTTGCAGGGCTTCCAACAATATTCCCGTCTGGGCCACGGTGGCTTTACGGAAGCTTTTCTTCGAAAGGCGCACTTTCCGGCCGAGGATGATGGCGGGCAGCAGACACATGGGCATGAAGATCACCGCGAAAAAAGTCAGTCTGGGGTCGCTGTATATGAGTGCGGCCAGGAGGGCCAAGAGGGTGAGGGGTTCCTTGATTGCATCGGTGAGGCTGGCCTCGATACAAAAATACAATTGCTTGGTGTCCACCTTGACCCGCTCGATGATTTCGCTTCGTTTGGTGGTGTTGAAGAAATCAAGGGAAAGACGCTGGATGAGGGCCATCATTTCGTAGCCCATGTCGGCAATGAGCCGGGTACCGACCCACTTCAAGTAATAGGTGCTGGAATAATTGAGGCTGCCCCGTATCACCGCCAAGAGGGGCAGGATCAGGAATCCCCCAACACACTGCTTCCAGTCCAAGGGTACCCCTTTGCGCGGCAACCAATCCGATGTGTGCTTGTAGATTTCACGACCGAAAGCCTGCAATTGCGAGGCGGGCCGGGGCAGGGAAGATGACGCTGCAACAACTTTCTGCTCTTCAGGCTGAGGGCTGACGCGGTTGACCAGATCCTTCGCGGCGAAGACCATCAATCCACTGAACATGGCATAAAGGGACGCCAGCAAGACGCCTGTGATCAAGCGCGACTGGTAGAGACGGATGTATTTCAGGGCCAGGCCAACATAAGGAGGCAGGCGGAAGGGGGCCTTCTCAACCGGGAATGGGGTCTGTGCGGAACGCGCCATCACCGTGCCAAGTCGCTTGTGAAGCCCACTGCTGTCCGGCAGTCAAATAAAGAGAGGGGGATCACAAAAGAATCAGGTGCAGCGCTTATCACCGCACAAAGGTATACCCTACGAAACACGGTTTGGAATGGCAAACCCGATTTTGAAGTTCCGTGCTTCGGTCGACCGGTCCTATGATAAACAAGTCCCGTATAATCCCAACTTTGGTCGCTGTCGGGGACGACCGGGCCCGGGTTCGATTTCAAAGGAGAAAGGTTGGCGGGGGCGGCAGCCTCCCGCTCCACTAGGTGGGTGGATCATGCTGCCACGGCCGTGCCGGCTGGGGGGACGTGCCCCACCTGGCTGATCTCATCCCATCCGATTCCTGCATACGGCCGCACCGAAACCACCGAGTTCGTTCATATCCGGTGCAACGCCTTCTCCATCAAGAACAGATTTGGTGCGTTTTCTCTCGCGGGAGAGGAGTCATTAGGGACAGTCGCCTGGAGGAGGAAAAACCGGGGACCACGTCGCCGACCCGGTGATGCGGGAGATCTAGCAAGACCCTATTATATCCTTATGCCCAATAAAAAAGATGAAGCGGGATGTGGGGCGAACGCACTCGGATCAGGCGACGATCCTGAAATCCGCCTTGTTCCGTTATTCGGTCTTACTGGTAAAAGATATCCGTTCGGGCACCACTGGGGAAGGTTCCGGGTTGCAGGGACGACCTGCGCCGCTTGAAGGTGTGGCTCGCCGGGGTGTGAATGCGTTCGCGCTTCCCACCCCGCCTGCCCTGTGGCAGAACATCCCGATGGCGGGCATATCGTTATTGCACACGGAATGGTCCATGGGCTGGGGCGGACAGGAAATCCGCATCGTCCAGGAAATGCGGGAGTTCCGGCGTTTGGGTTACCGCGTACGGTTGGCCTGCCGTGCGGGATCGCGCATCGGCGAAGAGGCCACGAAACTGGAATTCCCCGTCGACCATCTGCCGTTCCGTGGGCCCGCGGATCTCTGGACGGCTTGGCGGCTGAGCCGCATGCTGCGCGCCCACGGGGTGCAGATCGTTCACACCCACAGCTCGGTTGATGGCTGGTGCGCGGGAATGGCCGCACGACTGGCCGGTGTTCCGGTGGTGCGCAGTCGGCACCTTTCCTCGCACGTCCGCGGCGGGCTCAATGCCCGGCTTGTTTACTCGGTCCTGGCCGACCGGGTCATTTCCAGCGGAAGACACATCCGCGAGCAACTACTGGCCGCAGGGGCGGGCGATCCCTCAAGACATGTCTCGGTTCCCGCAGGGGCGGACGAAGCCCGCTTCCATCCCGGGGTGGATGCCGCCCCCGTGCGGGCGGAACTCGGATTGCACCCCGGCGACCGCGTGGTGGGCATGGTGGCGGTCTTGCGCAGCTGGAAAGGCCACGAATTCTTCCTGCGCGCCGCCCGTCTGCTCCATGCCGAGGACCCGGGTATGGTCTTCCTCATCGTCGGTGACGGGCCGACCCGGCAGAACATCGAGCAATGGATCCGGGAGTGGGACCTGACCTCCTGTGTGCGTCTCCTGGGTCACCGCGCCGATGTGCCCGAATTGATGAAAGCCATGTCCGTGTGCGTCCTGCCCTCGCTCAAGAACGAGGCCACGTCCCAGGTGCTCCCCCAGGCCATGCTGGTCGGCACGCCGGTGGTGAGTTCGAGCGCGGGTGGACTGACCGAGGTGGTGGAGGACGGGGTTCGCGGGCGGGTGGTGGAACCCGGTGACCCCGAGGCGCTCGCGGCGGCGATCCGCGCGGTATTCCGGGACCAGGAGGCGACCCGTGTGATGGCGGAGGAGGCGCGGCGATTTGCCGTGGAAGAACTGACTTTCCGCCGCCAGATCGAACGCACCGCGGCGGTTTACGATGGATTATTGTCGCTGAGCGGCTCGTAAAGGGTGACCGCGGGGTTGATCCCCGGGAGGCGTGTGTCGGGATGGGGCCGCCACAAGAAGGCCGGTCCGCAGGCCGCCTGCACGGCATCCGAAACCAGCACGGTGGTGCCGGTTTCCTTGTTGGCCGATTCGATGCGGCTGGCGGTGTTGACCGTTTCACCGATGACGGTCATGCGGCGGCTTTCCGCTTGTCCGATGCCGCCGGCAATGACTCTTCCGTAATCGATGCCGACCCCGATGGCGAGTTCCACCCCGTAGGCATGTGCGAAATAGGGTTTGCCGGAGGAGGCCACGGCCTGGCGCATCTCCACGGCCGCGCGGGTGGCCCGGAGCGCGGGATGGTCGGTGTTCTCCATGTGCTCGAAGAGGACCATGAGGCCGTCGCCCATGATGTTGTTGATCATGCCCCCATGACGTCCGAGGATGGCTCCCATGGCTTCATAGTGGCGGTTGAGGGCATGGACGATGTCGTAGGGGAGCATGCGCTGGGACATGCGGGTGAAGCCACGGATATCGGAGAAGAGGACAGCCAGGTGTTTTTCTTCGCCCACCGCCTCGGGCCATCCGGAAGGCAAAGGGGATGTGGCCAGGCGGATATCGGTTTCGTCCAAAACAAGACGCCGGACCGTCATCGGTCCGGTCGGCCTGATTTGACAAGCCAGGCGGACGTCTCCGGCAAAGCCCAGTCTTTGGGTGAGTGCGGCTTCGGCTGGCCCGGGCGGGTGGCAATGGTTCCCGCCCTCAAGGATCATGACGCGGCAGGTGGAACATTTCGCCTCGCCCCCACAGGCATGGGTCAGCGGAATCCCGTGACGAAGGGCGGTTTCCAAAACAGACAGGCCCTGGGCGGAGGCGGTGGTGTTGTCTGGCAGAAATTGAACCGGGTGCATGGGTTGGAAAATCCTGGGAGGTTGGGGCGCGCGCACCAGCATAGGCCAGCGCGGGAATTTGTGCGACACTCGATCTTGTGCGACGAGGCCGGTGGATCAATCCGGGAACGGATTTGGTGCTGACGAAATCCAACCGTGCTCCCAAAGTTGGGGCATGCCCACCGACGCCCTCTCGCTTCCCGGTCCGGAGGGACCGGTCTTTGCCCTCAATGACGCATGGATGCAAAAAGGGGTCTTGGCATCACGGCAGGGCCGACGCGGGCGTATCATGCTGCCCATGCACCGCCGGGCCGAGGGGGTGCAGCGCATGGTCAACTTCGTCCAGCCGGGTTCCTACATCCGGCCGCACCGCCATCCGCTTCCGGGAAGGATCGAATGCGTGGCCGTCATCCAGGGTTGCATGGGGCTGTTCGAATTTTCCCCGGAGGGAGAAATCCTGCGCGGTTGGCGCTTGGAAGCGGGAATGGCCGGAGCCTGCCTGGCGGACATCGATGCCGGTGTCTGGCACACCATGGTCGCCCTGGCCCCGGATTCGGTCATGCTGGAAATCAAAGCGGGACCCTACGATCCCTCGACCGACAAGGAATTCGGCGCATGGTCCCCCGCTGAGGACAGTCCGGCGGCGGCGGATTATCTCCGCCGCCTCGAGTCATTCTTTGACCGTGAACGGCAGGATGCCGATCGGTAGGACTTCGTTGTTCTCGTCGGGTGCCGGGGGCGCGGTGCGGGTGCGTTCGGCCACGACGGCGGCCTGGATGCGCTTGTTCGGGATGCGGCGGAGGCTGCGGACCAGACCCAACTTGGAGAAGGTCCAGATGAGCCATTTGGTCGGATCAAACTGCCAGGGGCGGACCCCGTTGCGGTAGTCGCTGGGGAATTCGTGGTGGTAGTTGTGGTAGCCTTCCCCGAAGGTCACCAGGGCCATGATCCAACTGTCCTTGGCGCTGCAACGGGTCGAGTAGGGTTGGTCGCCGATGTAGTGGCAAAGGGAATTGATGCAGAAGGTGGAGTGCTGGACGGCGACCACGCGGGCCACGCCGCCGATCAGGAAGGCCCCCAGGGCGCATTCCCAGCCGCCCCAGAAATAGCCGATGATCGTGGGGAGGACGAAAGCGACAAAGGCTCCGATGAGGTGCCAATTGCGGTGCTGCCAGCGCACCAGGGGATCCTTGGCCAGGTCGGCCACGTTGTCGTAGGGGGGCAGGGGGCGGAGCTTGAACAACATCCAGCCGAGGTGCGACCAGAGCAAACCCTTGCTGGCGTCGTAGGGATCGTCGTCGGTGTCGGTGTGTTTGTGGTGGCGGCGGTGGTCGGAGGCCCAGTCCAGGACGGAGTTTTCGAAGGCGGCGGCCCCGAAGACCAGGGTGAAGAGGCGGATCGGCCAGGTGGCCTCGAAGGCGCGGTGGGCGAAGAGGCGGTGGTAGCCCAGGGTGATGCTGAGGCCGGTGGCACAGAACATGACCAGGAAGAGGGCCACATGGAACCAGCTCAGGCCGTACGTGAGGATGTAGAGCGGTACGCCGGTCAGGGTGAGAAGGAAGGTGCCGCCAAGGAAGGCAAAGGTCACCCACTCAACGCGTTCGAAGGGAATTCGGGACATGATATGGTTTGATTCTAAAGAACTGTGGGGTATCCACAGAGTTGGCTGATATCATGGCAGACCCTGTCCCGATTGCAAGGAAGACCGTAACCCCCCGACATCAGGCCGATGTTCGGCGTATCCGTCATGACGATGCCATGATTCTGTCCCAAGATCCTACGCCTGCATGAACCGCCAGAATCATCATAACGGGTGGACACGTCGCGAATGGGTGGGAATGGGCCTGGGAACCGGATTCCTGGGAGCCTTTGGTCTGGCCGGTTGTTCCACCGTCCCACCTCGGGCCCGGAGCGTCATCTTCCTGGTGCCCGATGGAATGAGTGCGGGCGTGCCGCCGCTGGCCGAGGCCTTTTCCCAACGGGTGCGCCAACGCGGGACCCATTGGCACCGCCTGGTGACCGGCGGCAAAGCCACCCTGGGGCAGTTCGACATGGCCTCGCAGAATTCCCTCGTGACCGACTCGGCCGCCGCCGCCAGTGCCTGGGGTTCCGGTCGCCGGGTCATGAATGGCGTCATCAACCAATTCCGCGACGGCACCCGGTTGACGCCGCTCCTGCCACTGCTGCACGAGCGGAGGGTGGCCACCGGCCTGGTCACCACCGCGCGCATCACCCACGCCACGCCGGCCGGGTTCTGTGCCAGCGTCCCCCAACGCGATCAGGAAGACCTCATCGCCCTCGAGTACCTGCGCCACCAGCCCGATGTCCTTCTCGGCGGCGGTGCGCGCCATTTCCAACCGGAAACACGGAAAGAGGATGGCCGCGACCTGGTGGCGGAAATGGCCGCGCTCGGTTACACCACCGTGGTCGACCGGGTGGCCTTGCGCACCGGTGCCGCCACGACCGCGCGGCGACTGTTGGGCCTGTTCCAGGCCGACCACCTGCCCTACACCATCGACCACCGTCAGGACGGAGCCCTGCTGGAAACCGTGCCCTCCCTCTCGGAAATGACCGATGCCGCGCTCTCGCTGCTGGCCCGCCAGGACCGGCCCTTCTTCCTCATGGTGGAAGGTGCCCGGGTGGACCACGCCGCCCACGTCAACGACGCCGCCGGCATCCTCTGGGAACAACTGGCCTTCGACGACGCCCTGGGCGTGGCCCTGGCCTTCCAGGAACGCCGTCCCGACACCCTCATCGTCGTGGGCAGCGACCACGGCAACGCCAATCCCGGCCTCAATGGCATGGGACACGGCTACCGGGAAAGCACCGGATGCTTCCAGCGATTGGAAAGGGCCACCGCCTCGGTCGTCAGCATGCTGAAGGAATTGCGGGCCAACCCGTCGGTCGATGTGGCCGCGGTGGGGCGGGTGGTGGAGGCCGGCACCGGCTTCCGGCTCAATGCCGTGGAGTGCCGCGCCGTTCTGGATGCGCTCCAGCAGAAGCCCCTACGCGAACTCGACGGCCAGCAGGCCAACCCCCCCGGCATGCTCGGCCAGATCCTCGGCAACTGGACCGGCATCGGCTGGACCGGCGTGACCCACACCTCCGACTGGACCCAGAGCCTGGCCCAGGGTCCGGGCCAGGAAGCGTTTGCCGGACTGGTGGCCAACACCGGGGTCTTCGAGCGCTTTGCCGAAATCTATGGCATTGCGCAGCGCAATCCCGAGGACACCCAAGCCCCGGAAATCACCCTTCCCGCGGAACGGGCGATCGCGGATCCGACCGGCTGATGCCAGCGCCAGCCGGCGTGTCTGTTGAATGATCGGCCACTCGTGCGCCCCAACCCCGGGATGGAGAGAACGGGCACGAGAATGAATGCGATTGAGATTGCGAGTGCGAGAATCGAGTAAACGAGCAGCCCCATCCTTCCTTCGTCTTCTCTGCGGCTCCGCGCGGAACCCACTATTTTTTATCCGGCTGGAATTCCGCCCTTTGGGGCACTTGGGCCGTGCCGTTGCGCAGGGCCTCCATGTAGGCCTGCAACTCCGGGCGTTTGTCCGCCGGTGTGCGGCGGAGGGCCTTTGGGAAATGCTTTTCCGCGGCGGGGATGTTGCCCATGCACACGTAAAGCACATAGAGGATGCCTTCATGGGCCCCGGGATCACGCGGGTGGTTCTTCAGGATTTTTTCATACTCCGCCTGGGCATCGGCGTAGCGGCCCTGGGCGATATACCATTCCGGCAGTTTGTAGAGGGCGGGCGGGGTGTAGGTGCCCGCGGGCATGAACAGGCCGTCGATCACCCCCAGCAGCCACCGCCCGAGCGGCATGACCAGGAAGCCCGCCGCTCCGGCCACGCAGGCCAGTCCCCCCGCTCCGTAACCCAGCGCGCGGTAGGGTTCCTGTTCGGAATCCACCGGGATGTGGAACAACCACCATCCAGCCACCAACAAGACGATCACCGCCAACCCTTTGAGCACCGCATTCATAGATTTTCCTCGCACAGACCGACTGCCGCGGCCTGCTTCCGCATCGTCCGCCGGGAGACCAGTTGTATCCGGATCAGGGAACGGCGACCAAACGGGCGTTGTGCGCCCCGGCCGCGGCCTTGAGTTCGTTTTCGGCTTCCTGGCAAAGCTGGGCCTCGTAGGCCTTGGTACGGGCGTTGGCGCTGTTGATCGCCTGCTGGCGGGCACTGTTGCGCGCCGCCGCCGCGCGCTTCTCATCGCTGCGACCGACATTGTAAGCGATGATCCCGCCGAGCAGGGCCCCGGCTCCGGCACCGATGGCCGCCCCCTCGCCGTCTCCCGCGGCCGCGCCGATGCCCCCGCCGACAGCTGCTCCGGACAGGACCCCGATGCCGGTTTTGGTCGGGGTGCCGGTGCCGCTCCGGCCCCGGGTGTCGGCCGCCGCAGAAGGCACGTCGCTCATGGCCTGCGAGCGGAACGCAGCCACGCGCGATTGGATGTCGATCCAGCGGTCGGAGGCCAGGCGCCGGCTTTCCGCTTCCTGTGCCGCCGCCGCCTGGATTTCGGCCTCGGTGCGGAGGAGGACGTGCCGGCGTCCGGGCAGGGCCAGCAAACGCGACTCGTAGGCGTTGTTGCGAAGATAGACGATCGGATCGGCCTCACCCGCCGACCAACGGCCCCCCGTTTTGATCAGGCGTCGCACGGTCCAATACAGCTCCCGGACCTCACCGGCCTGGATGACGGGGCGGGCTTCGGTGGTGGCGTAACCCAGACCCGCGGGCAGGCCGGGGGCACCGATCAACAACGGGGTCCATTTGCGCAACGGTCCGCTGGCGTCTTTGTCGGGAAGCAGCGACACCACCGGCACGGCCAGCAAGGTGGAGTTGCCCCGCAGGCGGACGCGGTAGGTCACCTGGAGTCCGTCGGGCTTGGCCGCCCAGGCCACCGTGTCAAAACCCTCCAACGACCACCCCGCGGGCAGACTGCGGGAAAAGTCCGCCGCGATCGTGCGTTCGGAAGGGAGGGAAAACCATTTGTCCCACAGGCCGGGAGCACTTCCCTCGACGGGTGGGGCGGGCACCTCGGTCGAACCGACCTGCTCCAACGCCTTCTGCCAGGCCTCGAATGTCGGGGCGGCCAGGGGCGTCCCGGAGACCGGCTGGGATTGTGGTTGTGGTATGGCGGCCGGGGGGTTCGCATTCGCGGACGAAACCGCTACCGGGCCGGGCGAACGGGTGACAAAGAAAAAGACCAGGCCACCCACCAGCAACAGGAGCAGGAAGCCGAGCACCGCCACACCCAAACCAATCACCCCACCGATGATCCAAGGGGTTTTGTCCGAGGGCTTGGGCGATGGGGAATGCGCGGGCGGGGGAGGGACAGGCGGTAGGGATGGGTTTTCCATAGATGACCGGCTTGGCCAAACTGTATACCCCCCACCCTGCAGATTCAAGCCTCAAGCCTAGGCCCAAGCCTGCAAACCGGACTTATAGCCTATCCGGATCGATACGGCAGAAATCGCGCAGAGTCGCAGAGACGCCGAGTAGAAACGTAGCGGATGGGGGAGAAATGGGATTTCATCCAACGGTGACCAGAAGAATGAGCCTCAGCATTCCTTTCTACCTTGGTGTCCTCTGGGCTCCTGGAAGCGAGAAAACGGGATCCGTAAGTGCCAAGGGATGGACTCAATTTTTGCGACGGTTTTTTCGGCCCGCTTCCTCTTCCTGGCCTTGGTTGGTTTCTGAAACGGATTCGGCATTTTCATCCAGAACCGCGACTTCGCCCTGCCGGGCCTTGCGGACAAAGACCAGCTCGTCCAACTCGAGGTAATAGGGCGAATTGCGGCGGTTGCCCGGGGTGGCCCGGAATTCCCGCACCCGCCCGGTCACGCGCACCACATCCCCCTTGCGCAGGCCCACCAACACCCCATTGATGGCATCGGATTTTTCCGCGACGACGGGCAAATGGAGGCTTCCCACGGTCAGGAGGGAGTTTTTGTCCATGTCAAAGCCCGAGGCTACCACGTAATGCGGAAGATTGGGGACGATGCCAAGGTAGGGGGCTTCATACACCACATGTTTGTTTTTGTATGCTTCCGTGTTGATTTTGAGCTCGGCGTAGCGGACGTCTTGGATTTCGGCCGCAGGCAAAAGGGGAACCAACGCGCCCCCCAGAAAAACGAAAACGACAGCCCCAAGAATCGAAGTCGGCATCATGTCCATAAAACCTCTTTTAAAGGGGAAAGTTGCACAGGAAAGGCAAAAGCCCGATGCTGCCCGCTGTGATCCAGCCGAATCCCCCGCCCGCCCGCCGCGCCCTCGTCACCGGGGCTTCCAGCGGCATCGGCGCCGACTGCGCCCGCGCCCTGGCCGCCGCCGGTTGGGAGGTCTGGACCACCTACCGCACGGGCGAAGCCGCCGCGGCCGCCCCCCACGGACGGGGATTGGTCCTTGATCTCGACGAACCCGATTCAGCGACACGAATGGTGGCGGATTTTCACGCCCGCTCCCCCAGCGAACCCGGTCTCGATGCCTTGGTGCATGCGGCCGGTTATGTCCAGCCCGGACTCCTGGCCTGGCTCGAGCCCGCCGACCTGCGCCGCCAATTGGAGGTCAACACCGTTGGCGCCCACGCCACCACCCGGGCCCTCCTGCCCGCCCTGCGTGCCCGCCGGGGACGGGGAGTCTGGATCAGCTCGGTCAGCGGACGCGTCTCTCTTCCCGGTATCGGCGCCTACGCCGCTTCCAAATTCGCCCTTGAAGCCCTGGCCGATGCCTGGCGCATCGAATTGGCCGGCGATGGCATCCCGTTGACGCTGATCGAACCCGGCCCGGTGGCCACGCCGATCTGGGACAAGGCCGACCGGGCCATGGAACCCTTCCGCCAACAGGCCGGGCCCGGTTTGCTCGCCGCCATGCGCGGGCGGATCGAGGATGGCAAACGGGAGGCCATTCCCGTGGCCGAAGTCACCCGGGCCGTCCTGCGCGTGCTGGACCAGAAACGTCCCCCGGCGCGGGTGATGCTCAGCCGCGAGGCTTGGGCTGTGCGTCTTCTGCGCTCCCTCCCCGACCGCGTGCGCGACGCCCTGGTGTTACGCCAATTCCAATCCCTTGTGAAGGCAGGCAACAATCCATCCACCTAGCCCGCCAGTCCAATCAACCCATCCACCTTTCCACCCTTCAACTCCCCCACTCCCTACCTCCCAGCCTCCCCCATGGTTTTCGATCCCTCCCCCCTGCGCGCGCTCTTTGAGGACGGCCGCGAGCGCGGCCTCCATGCCGGTCTCCAGCTCCATGTCAAACGGGGCGAGGACGTCCTCCTGGATGTCGCCTGGGGCGAGACCGGGGATGGATCGCCCCTCACTCCCCAAACGCGCCTGTTGTGGATGTCCTCGGGCAAACCCTTCACCGCCGTCGGCCTGGCCCGGTTGGTCGAAGGCGGGCAACTCTCTTGGGACGACCCCGTGGTGCGCTTCATCCCAGAATTTGCCGTCCACGGGAAAGAGGCCGTCACCCTGCGCCACATCCTGACCCACACCGGCGGCTTCCGCCAGGCCGACCTGACCATGGAAACCGACTGGACCCGGCTGGTGGCAGCCGTGGCCGCGGTCAAGCCCGAGCCCGGTTGGGTGCCGGGCGAAAAAGCCGGCTACCATTCGGCCGGCAGTTGGACCATCCTGGGCGAAGTGATCCGCCGTGTCACCGGGCGCATGCCTGACGATTGGTTGGCGGAAGAAGTCTACGCCCCGTTCGGTTTGGCATCGGCCAGTCTGGGCCTGCGCGATCTCCCCGGTTTCCCGGTTTCCCAGATGCAGTTGTCCGAGAACCGCGTGCTCAAGGCCCATCCCATCTGGAGCCACGAGGCCCACCGCCGGGCCTGCTGGCCCGGCAGCACCACCTTCGCCACCGCCCGCGACCTGGCCCGGTTTTACCAAGCCCTGCTCGAAGGCGGGCGTGGGGTGCTGTCGCCGGAGACGGTCAAAGAAATGACCGGCCCGCAGCGCGAGGGCCTTTACGACCACACCTTCAAGTTCCCCCTGCGCACCGGCCTGGGGTTCATCCTCGATTCCAAGACCGACGTCGTCTCCTGGCACAGCTACGGGTATGGGCGCTACGCGTCGCATGACACCTTCGGCCACGGGGGGAACCAATCGTCGGTGGCCTTTGCCGATCCCGGGTCGGGCCTGGTGGTGGCGGCCGCCTACAACGCCATGCCGGGCGAACTCCCCCACCAGGGCCGTATGCGGGCCTTGCTCGAGGCGGTCTATCAAGAAGCGGGATTGGGCTGAGATTTTCTCACCGCAAGTCGGAATCATACCAAATGGAATTGAGTGGGCGTAAAAGTGCCTTACGGGAGGGCGAAGCTCCTGGCTCCCCCGTAAGCTTTCGGGGTTGAGCCGCCCTTGGAATAGAGACATCAAACCGGCTCGGCAGGAGCCTCGCCCTCCCGTTTATTCTGACGCTCAGTCATTTTAATTTGGTATAAGGCGTTTGCAACACAGACGGCACAGAGGGCTGATACATCCAATCACCAGGCATGTGGATTCAGGCCCTGAAAGAACGAAGCAGAGTCCTCAAGGGACTTGGCGTGCTTGTGGTGAAAACGAATCCCCCAGCATTCTTATTCCCTCTCGACAGACTAGAGCACTTTCCACTTAATTAGCTTCGTAGTTGGCATGAGAGAAGAAGTTGGCACAGTGCTCCGGGGTGAAGGATTCGATGGCTTCTTTGAGGGCTGAGATCAGCTCCTTCCAAGTTCTGGCCGATGCTTTGCGCAGAA
>JANRJG010000015.1 GCA_033875315.1 Candidatus Methylacidiphilales bacterium | reverse complement strand
CCGGGCTGGGGCCAAAAAGCCGCCCCGCTTCGTTGCTCGTCGGTCACGGGTATATTTCATACCTGCTCCCTTCTCGCGCCTCGCCGGACGGCTTATTGACCCCCAGCGCGGGTCACGCGGGTTATCCGGATAGGCTCTAAGACACAAAGAACGAAAGGGGCAGCCCTTGTACGCTTCCCAGTATTCACCAAGGACCAAGGACAACGGACTACGGACAGCATCTCCCAACCTTTTCGTACTTGCCCAGTTACAGCAAAAAGCGTAAAAATGCCTTTCTTATGAAAAAGATCGCCCTCGTTGCCGCCTTTCTGGCCACGCTGACCTTGGCCCACGCCGACCTCAGCATGCCCAAGCAACCCAATTTCTATGACAAGGCCGGTCGCGGTCTGGCCAACGTCATTCTCGCCCCGGCGCACCTCTTCGATTCTCCCTACAGCCTCCTCCAAGATGAAGGCCCCACGGTCTCCGTGACCAAGGGTTTTGCCCAAGGCACCAGCCGCATGGTCATGGACATGGGCCACGGGATCTACGAACTCCTCACCGCGCCCTTCCCCCCTTACGAGTCACTCAAACTTCCCGCCTACGACAGCGGCCAACAGAATCCCTACCCGCCTGCCGACCTGATCGACAATTGGTATTGATCCTGGCCTTCTTTCCCAAAAACCCGCCCCTGCCCGGGCGGGTTTTTTTATTCCCAACCCCTCCCCATGTCGCAGATTGTCGAACTGGAAATCACCGCCCTGGCCTTCGGCGGGGAGGGTATCGCGCGCCATGAGGGACAGGTCGTCTTCATCCCCTTCACCGCCCCGGGCGACCGGGTGCGGGCGAAAATCACCCAGAAACATAAAAAATTCCTTAGGGCCGAGCCCTTGGAATTCCTCCTGCGCGGTCCGGGTCGGGAAATCCCGCCCTGCCCCTATTTTGGCACCTGCGGCGGCTGCCAATACCAACACCTGGAATACGACACCGAATTGTACTGGAAGACCCGCCAGCTCCGCGACGCCCTGGAACGCATCGCCCGCCTCCCCGGCCTCCCGATCGACCCCATCGTGCGTTCGCCCGAAGCCTACGGCTACCGCAACCGCATCACCCTCCATCTGGCCGATGATAAGATCGGCTTCCGTGATCTCGGCGGGCGGGCCGTGGTGGACGTGAAGGAATGCCTCTTGGCCGATCCCGAGGTCAACGGGGAGTTGTGGAAGATCCGCCAAAGCCCCCCGCCGCGCGACCGTTGGACCATTCGCTCCAGTGGAGTGGAAGGCCACGCTTTCTACCAGGCCAACCGCTTCCTTCTCGAGGCCCTGAGGACCACTGTTTCCACCCAGCTGCCGCCCGCCCCGGTGCTGATCGAGGGCTATGCCGGGGTCGGCTTCTTCACCGAGCAGGTGGCCGGGCGCTACCAACGCGTGGTCATGATCGAAAACGACGCCCGTGCCGCTTCCGTCGCGGAAGCCAAGAACCTGCCCCACACCACGGTCCTGACCGGTCGTTGTGAGGACTGGTTCCAACACGCTTGGAACACCGCCCGGGGGGAGGAAGGTGCGGTCTGCCTGGTCGACCCGCCCCGGGAGGGACTGGAAGAATCCATGACCCGCATCCTGCTTGAGCTGCCCTTCCGGCGGATCGCCTACCTTTCCTGCAATCCGGCCACCCTGGCCCGCGATCTCGGCCGCCTTTCATCACGCTGGCAACCTGTGAAATTGACCCCCTTCGACCTCTTCCCAAGGACGGCGCACATCGAGTGCCTGGCCGTTCTCGACCCGGCGGGCGCCTGAGGCAGTTGCTTTACCGCGAAGAGCGCGAAGTTTGCAAAGGTATACGGATTCGAGAGCGTTTTGCGTTCAATCTGCTACTCGTTCTCATTCTCGTGCTCTCTGAATGAGAGAACGAGCACGAGAGCGAGTAAGAGAAACGATATAAATCCGCTGCTGAATAAGCGAAAATCGCCCTAAAGACCGGCGCGACGGATCAGATCCTCGGCGATGCGCAGGGCGGCGTCGGGACGATGGCGCTGGAGGATGTTGGCCCGCCAGCGCTTCAAGCCGGCCCCGCCGTTTTCCAGGGCCGCTCCCAGGGCCCGGACCAATTCATCGGGATCCGGTTGCAGCGTGCCGCAGTCGTGGTCGCGGACCAGAAACCAGTTCCCCTCCTCCTGACCCGGCACCACTTGGTTGAGGATGAGCGGACAACCCGCGGCCAGGGCCTCCTGGACAGTGGCCCCGCCCGCCTTGGTGATGACCACATGGTGGGTCATCATCAACTGCGGCATCTGGTCGGTCCAGCCGATGAATTGCACCCGTGACTCCTGGCCCCGGGTCAAACGGGACAGCTTATCGCGGAGTTTTTCGTCGCGACCCACTGCCAGGGTCAGGTCGATGGAGGAAAATTCCAGCAGTCGGCGGACAATCTGCGGGGCATGGGCTTTACCGGAATTGAGGATGTAAAGCACCTTGGTCCGTCCGGCATCGAGCGGCGGAGGTTCGAGACGGTGTTCCGGCAGGGCCAGGGCCAGTTGGACCGGAAATCCCGCCGCTGCCACCGCGGACGGAGGCAATCCTTTGTCCACCACCACACGCGCGGTGTCATCGTTTGGCACATAGTAGACGTCGCTACGACCCTTGGTCCAAAGCGAGTTGATGGAAATGGAGTCGGTCACCACTGTCCCCTGCACGTAGGGATAGGGACGGGCATCCCCGTGGATGCGCGCGAGGGTGAAATTGTAAGCCGGGAAAGTGGAACAGATGACCGAGGGCCGTTCCCGCTCAAGTTTGGCCGCCAGCCAACGTTCCATCCGGGCCGCCAGCCACTGAGTCGAGGGCACCAGCGGAGTCCGGTCCATCAGCCAGTAGATGCACCGCCAAAGATTCGGGGTGCGGTTGATCGCCGAGATGTAGAGACGGCGGATGAAGTCGTTGAATGAGCCGTAACACACGGCATAAGGGTCACAGACCTCCACCTGCAAGTCCGGCCGCAGGTGGGTAAAACCGGCGGCCAGGCAACGGGCGGCCGTGTTGTGGCCTTCGCCATACCCGGCGGTCAGGATCAGGATGCGAGCGCTCAAGTTGAACGTTCTAGCCGGTAGGCAGCCCCGTAGGCGAAAAGAATTTTCAGGCCAAACAACCCCGTTTAAAGGAGGCCCTCGGCTTCCAGTTGGTCCAGGCGACGTTCGTTGATCTGGTCGACCACCTCGACCAAACCGGGAAGTTCGGCCAGGATTTCCAGCGGCAGGGTGATTCCCTCATCGGGCATCCCGCTGGTTTCCACCACCCGTCGGTCCAGACTGAGGTAGGCCCAGGCAAAGGTCACCCCATTGAGCACACGGAACTGGAGGTGCTGCTCCCAGAGGATGTCGGCGGGACTTTTCAGGGAAAGGGTGGTGTTGCCCGCGTGATTCCCCGGACAAACCTGCTCCACTTGCAACCCGGCCCCCAACCACGACTCGACCAATCCAGCCACCCCTTCACGGTCAAAAGGCTCGTCAAAAAGACCGACATATCCTTGGGAAATCACCCCGCCAGCCTACCCATCAGCAGGGCTCCCGGCCAAACACGAAATACACCATCAACCCGGTCCCCAGATCCGCCGCGAAACCGCGTGGCGGAATGAAAAAAGCAGCCAAAAGACCAGAAAACACCCGGGGAGCAACACCCACCCGGCCCGCCCACCGGGAGGATCGAAGTCGACCACATCAGTCAGTCGCACGCCGCCACCCTCCTGTTCAAAAACATGTTGGTGGCGCCAAAATCCGAAAGGCGACGCAAGGGCGCGATCCACCACCCGGGCCCGTGGTTTCCCACCATGCGGAGGATCCAGTCGCTCCAAACGGACATGCCAGTGCTGCGGCACCCCCAGAAAACGGACCGTCAACCGGGCCTCGGACCCCACGACCGGAGGGCCCGACATTTCCAGACGGGAAAGACAAAATCCCGGGGGCTGCAGTCGGGTCAGATTGTGCGGATCGGTATGGAAAGTGTAGACCTCATCGATCGTCCCCCCCACCCGGGTGCTGGCCATGAACACCGGCATGAATGTTTACTCCAGTGACCGGGCCATGCGCCGGACCGAGTCGCCCCTCAGAAAAAACCAGGCCACATAGCCTGCATTGGCCACGGCCCAGACCAGCGCCACGCCCACCACCACGCGGGTCCAAGGCCCAGGCTGCCCGGCCCACAGGCGGTACAAAGAAACCGTGAAGACCCCCGCCCACAGAACGCACCAATGGAGGGTGTAAACGGAGAAAAAAGAAAAGGGACGGGAGGGCACAAAACCCGCCACTTTGGGGGCCGGCAGGGGATAAAAGTAATCCGATTCCAATTCAGACCCGCGCAACACCCGCTCCCCGAGGAGCCCATTGATCCGTCGCTCGAAAGCGGCGGCGTGCACACGGGCGAAGTCGCAGAAATGCAGATAGAAGGCGGCCTGCACGCCCGCCGTCACCACCACGAACGGCATAAGCCAAAGTCCGGCGCTGCCTCCGAAGACCCACAGCGCGGCCAGAAGAACAAAGACCAGGGTGATCCAGGAAAAGAACTTCTGATGGTAGGCGTATTGCATCGAACGCATGCGTTCCAGCTGCCGCAACGCGACCTCGCCCTCCAAACGCTCGCGTTCGATTGCTTCCATGTTTTCAGTACTGGGTCTTTATTCCACAGGCCCGAGCCGCACACCAGGCAAAGGCGGCTTCAAAGAGGGCGAAGAGACCCCCCAATGCGACCAGGACCGCCAGAATCGTGACCTGCCACTGGTGGAGGACGTAAGCCAACCCGAGCAAAGCCAAGCCCATCACGCCGCGCAGTACCCGGCCCTTCATTTCGATATTCGGCTTCAACATTCCTTCATGCTAACCCCGAAAATCTGCTGGGCAAGGCGGCAGCGAACGCTAGTCCTGTCTGATGCCGCAACTCTGGAGGTATCTGACCGCCCTGGTCTTGGGACTTAGTCTGGCTTCCTGCGGCAAAAAGACCCCTCCCACCGAGGCACCGTCCGGTAACCAGACCGCGGCAGAGCCCGCCGGGAATGCCACCGCTTCGGAAAGCGGATTCTTCCCAAAACTGCTTGCCCCCCACCCGGAGCATCCCCGCGAGGCCGAAAAACAGGTTTTTCATATTTACTACGATCTCGAAGGGATTCCCGAATCCTGGATCGAGGAATGGAAGGCGGGCCGGGACCTGAAGTGGGAACAACACGCCCTGCCCACGGACACCCGGGAATGGCCCAAAAATGCCGACCTGATCATCGCTCCTCCCGACCGTCTGGTCCATGCCCAGCTCAAGATGCTACCCGGTGAGCTGGCCGCATTGCGGGCCAACCCGGTCTTTCTCCACCACCCTTTCGATCCCGAACAGAAGTGGACCCGCCCTTGGCGCTGGACCCCCTGGGTGGTCATGCGGCACATCCCGTCCCCAGAGACCGCCGCCCCCGCGACCGGCACGGGTCCCGGTGAAATGCTCTGGCCCGATCGACCGGCCCTGCTCAGGTCCTGGTGGCTCAAGTCCCTCAACCGCTCGGCCAACCATGTTCCCAACAAAGCATTAGAAGAAAAATGGGCCGCCGAGCTGACCAACCGGAAGCCATCCCCAGAACCGGTGGACAAGGTCTGGGAAAAATTGTCCGCCGGCCAGGCCCCGTCCGCGCTGTTGCCCCTGGCTTGGAAACTGCGCCAACCCGCCGCACCGGCCGCGTGGAGCATTCCACCGACCGGCACCGTCATCCATTTCGACCAACTGGCCATGGGATCGGAGACCGACCAACCGGAGTTGGTCCGGGAGTGGATCGATTGGCTCACCGACCCCGCCCGACAAAAAGCACTTTTGGCCACCACCGGCTACTACCCCGTCCAAGTGCCCTTGGGCCGGGAAATTCCCGATCTCCCGGGACCGCCCTCCGCTTGGTGGGACCGTTCAGAATTCCTGGTCGGGGAATCCGCGCCAGCTGCCCCCGTAGTGGTAGTCCCCACCCCCGCAACCCCGGGAGCCTCGGAAACCCAAACCCCGACCCCGACCCCAACCCCAACCCCAACCGCAAACCCAACCCCTGCCCCAACCCCAACCGCAAACCCGACCCCTGCCCCAGCTCCTGTGCAGAGTGTCCCGGGAAACACCCCATCTCCTCCGCCGGCTGAATCCGGCAACAACACCTCCCCCGTCAGCCCTTCCCTTCCCGAAGCCTCCCCTGTTCACTGATTTCGGCCATTTTCCGCAACAACGTTTCCGGGCTGAAGGGCTTCATGACCACTCCGTCAATCCCGGGGATCTCCTCCGCCTCCAAGACAAAACCACTAGTGATGAGGATGGGAACGCCGGGCAACAACCGCCGCAATTCAATCACCAGTTCCCGCCCGTGGAGACCCGGCATGCTCCAATCCGTCACCACCCATCCGATCGAACCACCCTGCTCTTGCGCCAGGCGGACGGCTTCGCCCCCATCGGAGGCCTCCAGACAACGCATGCCCGCCTCGCCCAACGTGACCCGGAGGACGTCGCGGCACATGGGCTCGTCGTCCGCCACCAGAACCAGCGCCGGCTCAAGGCGGAGGGGCGCGGTTCCGGAAGCCAGGGCCGGATCGAGCGGGACCGGTTCTTTATCGTCGGCTGCCGGCAGGTAGAAGGTGAAGGAGGCCCCGTGTGGTTCGATGTTGCGGGCCAAAATGGCCCCCCGGTGTTGCTCCAAGATCCCCCGCGAGGTCGACAGGCCCAGGCCGGTCCCCTTGCCCGGTGGCTTGGTCGTGAAAAACGGATCGAAGAGGTGTTCGATATCTTTCTCGGCAATGCCCGAACCGCTGTCCTGGACCACACAAAAGACATGGCGCGACACCCCTTCATTCAAACGCTGCATCGTGGAACCGGTGGCGATGATGATCTTGCCGTCACCCCCGATGGCATCCTGGGCATTGATCAGCAGATTGAGAATGACCTGCTGGATCTGGGCTGAATCCATCATCACCGGTGGCAGCTTGGGATCCAGGGTCAGTATGAGGCGCACATCCTTGCGCAGGGCCGATTGCGCCAGAAAAACGGTTTTTTGCACCACCTCGTTGAGTGAAGCCCGGCGCAAATCCGGCGTCCCCTGCCGGGTGGCGCTGAGCAATTGCTCAACGATGCGCCCCCCGCGTTCGGTGGCTTCGATGATTTTATCCACCAGCTCCCGGTCCACAGAGGGGGTCTGCCCGCGCCCGGAAAAGATGCGGAGGTTGCCGGATATGATGTGTAGCAAATTGTTAAACTCATGCGCCACCCCGGCCGCCATCCTTCCCAGGGCCTGCATCTTGCCGGTTTCGATCAGGAGCCGGTCCTGCTCGCGGCGGGCAAAGGCCGCCCCGATCAGATCGGCCGCCAGCCGCAGGGTGTCGAGCAAACCGGGTTCCCATGACCGTTGTTCATCACCCTCCACCAGCGCGATGAACCCCACGAGGTTGGACTCGAAGAGGATCGGCACCGCCGCCAGGTTGGGGATTCCCTTCTCCCGCAGACACGCCCGCTCCGACGTGGACAACTGCTCCAGAGGACCGGTGACCGGTTGCAGGGATAGAAAACGCCCCCGCCAGCCCGACAGCTCGGAACGGTCCAGGTCGCTCCAGTCAAGGGTCGGTTCAGCCGCGCGGGCACCCAGCACCGCCAGTTTTTCCTCCGTGGGACCGGGACGGTTGAATTGGGGGGAGAGACAGGTGAAGGCATCACGCACATCCAGCACCTCCCGGATGCGCCGCATCAAGCCCGCAACTGCAGGTTCGATGTTCTTGTCCCTCACAATATCGTCAGCCGCCGCCGCCACCCCGGCCAGAATGGCATCCCGCTGGCCCAGTAGACCCAGAACCGCCAGCTTCTCCCCGATCGCCTCCTGCCTCTGAACGCTGCGACGCCGGACAAACAGGCTGAGCAGGGTGGAAAGGATGATCGCCATGGCGATGACGGTGGCGGCGATACGGTCCACCCGGAGAAATTTTTCCTGGATCTCCGGGGCATTGAAGACCAGCACCACCACCATCTTGCCCCCGCGGTCCTCCCCGGCACCCGGGATGAAGTGGAAGGAATACTCGGGCTCGGTCACCACCGGGGTGAAGAGCGGCAGGGCCGTTTTATGGAGGAACAGCCAATCGGAAAAAAAGGGGGAATCCGAAGTGGCGGCAATGGCAACCCAGTCACGGAATCGCTCCTCATCCAGCGGCAGCCGGCTTTTCACGCTGTCCTGCGAAGCCACCAGAATCCGCGCACCTTTGTCCGAGGTCTCCAAAACGGCCACCCCTAACAGTTGGCTGTCCCGGTTCACGATCCGGGTCAGGTGTTTTTCCAGCAGTTTCAGGGAGGAGCCGTCTCCGCCCCGCCCCTTGTTTGCCGGATCGGCTCCGAGATCGGAGGCCACCAACTCGCCCACACTCACGGTCTGGGCGTAAAGCCCGCCAAAAACCGTCTCCCGCAGGATGGTTTTGATGGTGCTGGTCAACAGCCAGAGCATCAGGGTTGAGGAGCAGGCAAAAATCGACCAGAATAGCAGCGCGTCCAACACCCCGGGCAGGGTGAACAGCCCGAAGGGACGCAGCAGGGTTCTGGTTTTGATTTTCATTCGGACCGTTCCCTGCCAGCGGACCGGGCCCGGCGGATTTCCCGCCAGCGCTCGAGCCGCTCGGCGATGGTCTTCTCATATCCGCGTCCGGTCGGGCGGTAGAAGGCTTTCTCCATCGGCATCATGGCCTCCGGCGCCACCGCGTCCGGGTGGTCGTGCGCGTAGAGATAACCCTTCCCATGCCCCAAGGATCCGGCCCCGCGGTAGTGGGCGTCCTTGAGCGCACCGGGAACAGCCACGGTGCGGTCCCGGGCCACCGCCTCCATGGCTTCACTGATGGCCAAGCAGGCGGCATTGCTCTTGGGCGCAGTAGCCAGATAGAGGGTGGTCTCGGCAAGCGGGATGCGGGCCTCGGGCAGGCCGATGAACTCCACCGCGTGCTGGCAGGCCGTGGCCAGGACCAGGGCCTGCGGGTCGGCCAGACCAATGTCTTCGGAGGCCAGGATCACCAGCCGGCGCGCGATGAACCGGACGTCCTCGCCCGCATGCAACATCTTGGCCAATAGATACACCGCCGCATCCGGCTCGCTCCCCCGGACGCATTTGATGAACCCCGAGATGGTGTCGTAGTGGCCGTCCCCATCGCGGTCGTAGACCACGGCCTTTTTCTGGATCGATTCCTCGGCCACGGCCAGCGTGACCCTGACGCATCCGGCTTCCACCGGGGTCGAGAGAACGGCAATCTCCAATGCCCCCATGGCCTTGCGCGCGTCGCCCTCGGAAACACGGGCCAGAAAATCCAGCGCTTGCTCCTCGACGGAAACCTCCAGTCCCGGGAACGCCCGCTCCCGGTCCGTCACCGTTCGCTCCAGCAGGGCCCGGATTTCCGCTTCGGTGTGCGGCCGGAATTCGAACAACTGCATCCGCGAAACCAACGCGGCATTGACGGAAAAAAAAGGATTCTGGGTGGTGGCACCAATGAGACGCAAGACCCCGTTCTCCACGTGGGGAAGGACCGCATCCTGCTGGGCCTTGTTGAAGCGGTGGATCTCATCGATCAGAAGCAGGGTATGGCGGGCCTCCTGGCGCCAGACCCGTTGGGCCTGCTCGACCGTGCGGCGCAGGTCGGCCACGGTGGCCTCCACGGCGTTCAGCGCCGTGAAATGACAACGGGTGGCCCGGGCGATGAGGTGGGCCAGAGAAGTCTTGCCCGTGCCGGGCGGGCCATGAAAAAGGACCGCGTGGATCCGGTCGGAGGTGATCAGTCGGTGCAGCAGTTTGCCGGGGGCGAGGATGTGGGATTGGCCGCAGAACTCCGAAAGATCGCGCGGCCTCATGCGTCGGGCCAGATTGTGGCGGGCGTCCGATACCCCCGGACTCTCTTCGTCCTGGCGGGACGGATGTTCGAATAAATCTGGTTCCACGGCTATGTACTGTACAGAACCGAGTAAAAAAATGAAAGGGTTGAGCCGTCTATTTGCGGATTGCCCGGGCGCGTTGTCATTCCGCCTTCTGAGGGCACGCAACGGACTCTGATCTGGACAGCCGGCCTGCCAATCAACAGTCTCACATACCAGTGAATGTTACTCCGAGCTTCCACTTGGTTGGTCTTCTTTGGTTTTTAGTGACCTGTTCATCAGGGAACGTCTGCGGAGCGGAAACCACGGAAGACACCCGGGAAACTTATCTTCACCAGCCCACCGGCATGCTTTTTCCGGCCACCGTGGCAGGTCTACCCCGCCAGTTCATCCAAACCGATGCCCCCTTTCCTAGGGGTGCCAAGGCCCAGTATCTGGACACCGACAAGAGCAGAAAGACACTAACTTTCTTCCTAACCGCAGATGTGATTATCATACCAAGAGACGCCGTTCCGGTAGAGAAATGGCTCGAATCGGGGGCGCAAACCCTGAAACAAACCCGGGCCAATTTCCAAATGGAAGAAAATCCGACTTTCCCCATCCTCAACTCGCGTAAATCCAAACCTCAACTCGCCACATTTTCTTTCGACCGTGAAGGCTGGAATGACCGCATGTGCGTGAAGAACCTACTCTTCTCTAGGGGCAGTCATGTCAACCATTTCCAATTTGGTTGCACGGCCGCCCATCAAAAAAAGTGGAACACGAGTATCAATAACTTTCTTGCGGAATTCCTCAAGCAGATTCCGGATGAGCCCTGAATTTTGATATCAAGCCAACTTGACGACGCGTCCGGTCGGACTTCCGTCGGGGAGGGCCAAGAGATCGAGGATGGGCGGTGCGGCTTCGAAGGGCGGCCTGCCCCCGGTATGCATCTCGGTGTCGAGGAACGGCGGCTCCACGGCGTTGACCAGGATGTTTTTCCCCCTCAGTTCAAATGCGGTGGTCTTGGTCAGGGAATCGAGGGCGCATTTGGAGGCACAGTAGGCCGAGGCCGTGGGGTAATGCTTGAGCGGGGCGCTGATGTTGACGATGCGCCCGTAGTCACGCGCCAGCATCCCGGGCAACACCGCCCGCATCAGCAGGAACGGGCCGCGCAGGTTTGTCGCCAGTGCCTGGTCCCAGTCGACGATGTCGGTTTCCTGCACGGCCGCTTTGCGGGGGAAAAAGCCCGCATTGTTGACCAAAGCATCGACAGGCCCGAGCTCGGCCTGGATCTCACCCACCGCCGTGGCCACTTCGGTGGAAACGGACACGTCCGTTGACCGGAGCCATACCCGGCCTCCCTGCGCGCGAATCAATTCCGCGGTCTCGGACAATTTTCCCGGCCTCCGCCCTAGCAGGGCCACTTGGGCACCCTCCGCGGCCAAGGCCAGGGCCAGCGCCCTGCCCAGCCCGCTGCCCGCTCCCGTCACCAACACCAACCGGTTTTCGAATCGCATCCCCAACCGTAACACGGAAAACGCACCCTCCAAATCCCGGTTCCTCAACGGAATCGCCCGCCGCCACCCGCCCTTGGAGCCGCTTGGGATTGACAAAGCCGTATCCCAAGGGGAACTTAAATTTCCCCATGGCGAAATCCCTCCCCTTTTCCGAAATCCAGGCCATTTACCAGCTTCCCTTCTTCGAGCTGATCCAAAGGGCCCGCCAGGTTTATGTGGAAAATTGGGCCGACCCGGAGGTCCAACTCTGCACGCTCCTGAGCATCAAGACCGGTGGATGCAGCGAAGATTGCTCCTACTGTGCCCAGAGCTCCCATTACCACACCGGTTTGGAAAAAGAATCGCTCCTGGGCGTGGACGAAGTGATGGAACACGCCCGCCGGGCCAAAGCCTCGGGTTCGACCCGCTTCTGCATGGGCGCCGCCTGGAAAGGTGTCCGCGAGGGCACGGAAAAATTCGAGCAGGTCAAAGGCATCATCCGCGAGGTCAGCACCCTAGGCATGGAAGTCTGCGTCACCCTCGGCAGCCTGACGGAAAAAGCCGCGGAAGAACTCAAGGAAGCCGGGGTCACCGCCTACAACCACAACATCGACACTTCCCCCGAACACTACCCCAACATTGTCTCCACCCACACCTTCGACGACCGCCTCCAGACCATCCGGCACGCCCAACAGGCCGGCATGGATGTCTGCTGCGGCGGCATCCTCGGCCTCGGCGAGTCGACGGAAGACCGGCTCCGTATGTTGGAAGTGCTGTGCGCCTTCAACCCGCCCCCGGAGAGCGTGCCGATCAACGCCCTCATGCCCATGAAAGGCACCCCGCTGGAAGACCATGCCCCCGTCGATCTCTTCGACCTGGTGCGCATGATCGCCACCACCCGCATCGCCCTCCCCAAGACCAAGGTCCGCCTCTCCGCCGGACGCACCCAGATCTCCCCGGAAGGCCAGGCCCTCTGCTACTTCGCTGGCGCCAATTCCATCTTTTACGGCAGCAAACTCCTGACCGCGGACAACCCCCGCGAAAACGACGACCAGCGCCTGCTGGAAAAACTCGGCCTGCGGCAGATGGAACCCAAAACGTCCTGCATGCACGACGCCGAAAAAGCCGCGGCTGTCGCCTGACGCGATCGATCGGCATCGGAGCGCACCCTCTCCTCATCACATCCGACAGCGCACAGCCCAGAATCCGGACCCGGGATGCTCCGGCGCCGGCGCATGTTGCGCTGAACGTATTTTCGCTCGCCATCTTGCCTGCCCTGCCCTGGCCACTATGCCGAAAAGTGATACCACAGCCATGAACCTGAAGACCCCCAACGATTTCATCCGCCACCATCTGCCAGCTCTGGAAATGACCGGCGTACTCATGCGCATCTTCAGCTTTTCCCTGGTGAGCTGGCTCGGCCCGGCCAGCCCCTTTCTTTTCATCTGGGTTGTCAACACCATCGATGCCGTCCTTCTGGCCTGGTGTTCGTTCCTGAAAAAGGACCGGGCCTACACCCTCCTGAACACCTTTTGGATCTTCGTGGGCATCATCGGGATCTACCGGGCCAGCGCGGTCTTCATCGAGCCCTCCGCCACCCCTTGATACGGTGGATCAACCACCGCGCACAGAGGAGAATGAACGGAAACGTGTTGGCCCAGCCAGAAACTCCACTTCGCTGCCCTGGAGCCTGACACATGAACGCACTCAACCTATTTTTGGGGACCAGTGAAGCGGAGAGGCTGCATCGCAAAGAGACTGCCATCTTGCCAGCGGCGGCCTGCTCCATCATGCTGCAACCCATGAATCCGACCGACGGCTTCACCCACCTCACCCACATCCTGCAGGCTTCGATCGCACCCGTCATCCTTGTTTCCGGCATCGGTTTGCTCCTGCTCAGCCTGACCAACCGCCTGGGACGCCTGATCGACCGCTCACGCCAACTCGCAAGGGAGATGCCTTCCGCCAAGGGAAGCCAACGGACCCAGATCGACGCCCAGATCTCCGTCATCTTCCAACGCGCACGCTACCTCAAATTCGCCACTCTCATGTCCGGCCTCGGCATCCTGCTCCTCGCGGTCCTCATCATCGGACTCTTCCTCTGTTCCCTGCTTGCCCTCGACGGCAGCGCGGTCATCGTGGTGCTCTTCGTCAGCATCCTCCTCTGCCTCATCTGCTCCATGTCCGCTTTCCTCCTCGAAGTCAACCTGAGCCTCGAAGCCCTCAAGGTCGAATTGGGCGAGCGCCGCTTGGCCGGAAGCAAGGACCACCCAGATCCATGAACGAATCCGGGCCAGAGCCACTGAAAGACGATCCCTTCCGCAGAATCGGCCGCTTCTACATGATGGAGCACGATGCCATCCACCACATTCTTGAGGAACGCGGCATCGCCTACGAAATCGCCTTCATCGACAGAACCCAGCAAACCGGTCGGGGGCGCAATTTCGGACTCAAGGTCCAGTTCGACCTCTTCATCCACCGCGACTCGATGAAAGAAGCCCGCATCCTGCTGGAACGCTTTCTTCCCAAAGTTTAAGTCGGGACTGTGTCTGGGTTCCGGTGATTCCTCTTTCCTCTTTCCGCTTGATGGCCCGGAAGTCCAGGGTCATCGTATCTGCGTGAATCCCCGGGGAATCGACCGCCCGTTGCGCTGGGGCATTCTTTCCACCGGTCGCATCGCCCGCACCTTCGCCTCCCAACTCCCCCAGGGCAACGGCACCCTTGTCGCGGTGGCCAGCCGCTCCATCAGAGAGGCCCGGGCCTTTGCCACCACAGTCCCCGGAGCCACCCCCCACGGCAGTTACCAGGAACTCCTGGACAATCCTTCGGTTGAAGCCGTCTATATTGCCACACCGCACCCGTTCCACGTCGAATGGGCCACGCGCGCCGCTGCCGCGGGCAAGCACATCCTCTGCGAAAAGCCCATGGGCATGAGCGCATCCCAGGTGGAGCTCGCCATCACGGCCGCTCGGATTCATGGGGTCTTCCTGATGGAAGCGTTCATGTATCGCTGCCATCCAGTGACGGCTTTCCTGATCGAGTGGGTCCGCGCGGAACGTCTCGGCCGCCTGCAACACATCGCCGCCTGCTTCAGCTTCGATGCCCCGGTTCCGCCGGAACATCGCCTGGTCGCCCTGGCGCTGGGGGGAGGCGGCATTCTCGATATCGGTTGTTACCCCATTTCCCTGATCCGCCTGCTCGCCGGCGCGTCAGCCAACAAACCCTTCGCGGAACCGCTCACTTTCAAGGGCACGGCACGCCTCCTGCCCACGGGGGCGGATGGGGCCGCCTCCGCCCTCCTGACCTTTGCCGACGGGTTGACCGCCGAAGCCCACTGTGGCGTGGCCCTCCAACGGGGAGCATGGGTCGAGCTCACCGGCACCCGCGGTCGATTGAGGATCGACCAACCATGGCTTTCCAGATGGCTCGGACGCAACGCCCTCGTCTGGCACCAACCTCATGGACGATTCTGGAGTGTTCCACACCCGGTATTTTCCGCCCGTCCGGTCTATGCGCTCCAGGCGGCGGAAGTGGCCCGTTGCGTTCGCTCAGGCCTCAAGCAATCCCCAAAAATCAGCTGGGACGACAGTCTGGGCAATGCACGGGTCTTGGATGCCTGGCTCGCCGAGGCCGGAGTCCATCACCCCAACCCAGCTTAGACGCAGGGAGGCCTGGAGGCATGAATTAGGCTTAATTCGCTTATATTAGCTTGGTTTATAAATTAGAATTTTTAATATTTGGCTGGCCAAAAGGCCCCTGTAGGCCTTAAATGAAGCCGCAACTTAAGGAGCCCTAATGATTAAACACATCGACCACCTCGGTATCGCCGTCAAATCCCTCGACGAATCCATTCCCTACTACGAAAACGCCCTGGGGCTGAAATGTGAGAAGCGCGAGGAAGTTGTCTCACAAAAGGTCAAGACCGCCTTTTTCAATTGCGGCGAAGTCCACCTCGAACTCTTGGAACCCACTTCCCCGGACAGCCCGATTGCCAAATTCCTGGAAAAAAATCCCCATGGCGGCATCCACCATGTGGCCTTCGCCACAGATGGCATCGAAGCCCAACTGGCCCAGGCCAAAGCCGCCGGCTGCCAGGTCATCCATGAAGTCCCCTTCGAAGGGGCCGCCGGGAAACTGGTCGCCTTCCTCCACCCCAAGTCCACCCAGGGTGTCCTGACCGAGTTCTGCATGCCCAAGCCCGCCTCCACTTAAAACCCAACACCTAAACCTTTATACGCACATGCCCATCCAACCCGCACTGCTTGATGAACTGAAAAAAAACCGCGCGAAAATCCGCGCCGCCGGGGGCGAGGACAAAATCGCCGCCCGTCATGCCAAGGGAGTCCTTTCCGCCCGCGAACGCGTGGAACAATTCGTCGCCCACGGCTCCTTCCAGGAAATGGGCACGCACGGCGACAATTCCTGCCAAGACTTCGGCCTCAAGGGCAAATCCATGCCCGGCGACGGCGTCATCACCGGCATCGGCCAGGTCGACGGACGACCTGTGGCCCTGATCTCGCAGGACTTCACCGTCGGCGGGGGCTCGCTCGGAAAGATCCATGCCCGCAAGATCACCGACCTGATGAAACATGCCCTGCACTGCGGCATGCCCGTGGTGGCCATCAATGACTCCGGCGGAGCCCGCATTCAGGAGGGCGACGAGGCCCTGTCCGGCTACGGCAGCGTCTTCTTCCACAACGTCCTCCTCTCCGGCGTGGTGCCCCAGATCTCCATCGTGGCCGGCCCCTGCGCCGGAGGCGCGGCCTACTCCCCCGCCCTGATGGACTTCATCATCATGGTCAAGGGCAGCTCGAACATGTTCATCTGCGGACCCGATGTCATCAAGGCGGTCACCGGCCAGAAGTGCACCATGGACGACATCGGCAGCCCGATGGCCCACGCCTCGGTCAGCGGCAACATCCACTTCCTGGCTGAAAACGACCAGCACGCCCTCGCCCTCACCGCCCGCCTCATCTCCTTCCTCCCCTCCAACAACCTGCTCGATCCACCCCACCGCCCGACCCCCTCGATCAACCTCGTCCCGGATGAAGACATGAACGCCCTCGTCCCGGACGACGCCAAGACCCCGCTCGACGCCCTCAAGGTCATCGCCCGTCTGGTCGATGGCGGCGAATTCCTCGAAGTGCACCAGGAGTGGGCAAAGAACATCGTCATCGGCTTCGGACGGATCGAGGGGATCGTCGTCGGCATCGTTTCCAACCAACCCACGGTCAAGGCCGGCACACTCGACATCGACAGCTCGGACAAGGCGGCCCGTTTCATCCGCTTCTGCAATGTCTTCAACATCCCCATCGTCACCTTGGTGGATGTCCCCGGCTTCATGCCCGGGGTGCAACAGGAACGCGGCGGCATCATCCGCCACGGCGCCAAAATGCTCTTCGCCTACGCCGCCGCCACGGTGCCGAAAATCACCATCATCATGCGCAAGGCCTACGGCGGCGCCTACCTCGCCATGTGCTGCAAGGACATGGGGGCGGACTTCGTCTACGCCTGGCCCACCGCCGAGATCGCCGTCATGGGCGCCGAGGGGGCGGTCACCATCCTGCACAAGAAAAAGATCGCCGAGGCCGAGGACCCCAAGGCCCTCCAGGCCAAATTGGTCCAGGAATACCGCGACAAGTTCTGCTCCCCCTACAACGCCGCCGCCAAGGCCATGATCACCGATGTCATCGCCCCTTCGGAAACCCGCGCCACCGTGGCCCTGGCCCTGCGCAATTCCCTCACCAAACGCGAAACCCGTCCCCCGAAGAAACACGGCACCATCCCGCTCTAAAGCCAGACACCCCCAAACCATCCGCCATGAACCCAGATCCCTCATTCGGCATGCTTGTCCCCCTCGTCTTGGTGCTGGTCACCTGCGTCATCGCCCTCATCGCGGTCAACCTCACCCTGCTGTCGCGCATCAAAGGGATGGGCCTCAAGCCCATTGGATCCACCGACACTCCGGCACAGTCCTCGACTGTCCCCGCATCGTCTCCGGCAGCCGAACCCATCCCCGCCCATCATCTGGCCATCATCACCGCCGTCGTCTCCAGCCTGGTCCGCCAACCCCACATCCTCCTCGACGCCCGTGCCCTCGACACCCCCCCGGAATGGACCCAATCCATGCTCCATACCTGGACCGTGGAAGGCCGCTCCGCCATCTTCAGTTCCCACAAAGTGCGCTGAACCCCTCACTCCTCCACTCACCCCCATCCCCATGATCAAAAAACTCCGAGTCACCATTGAAGGCAAGGCCTACGAAGTCGACGTCGAGGTCCTCGACACCGGCCACCCTGCCGTCGTTCCCGTCAGCGCACCTGCGCCTGCTCCTGTTGCCAGGACGAGCCCACCCAGCCCCGCCACTCCCGCGGCCCCGGCCGCTTCCTCACCAACCGCTCCCGCTGGTCCCGGCAGTATCCTCAGCCCGCTCGCCGGACGCGTGGTCGCGGTCGGCGTCCAGGTCGGCCAGGAAGTCAAAGAAGGCGACCAACTCCTCACCCTCGAAGCCATGAAAATGAACACCTTCGTCAACGCCAACCGTTCCGGAAAGGTCACCGCCCTCCACGTGGCCGTCGGTGACGCCGTCGAAGAAGGCCAGGCCATGCTGCAGATCGAATAACCCCCTCAGCTTAAAACTGAATACTTAAACCCAAAAACTCTCCAGCCATGCCCCTCCCCCGCCTCACCGCCGAACAGGCCGCCTCCCTCATCCAACACGGTGACACCATCGGATTTTCCGGCTTTACCCCCGCCGGTGCCGCCAAGGCCATTCCGAAAGCCCTTGCCATCCGCGCCAAAAACGAACATGCAGCAGGACGCCCCCTGCAAATTGGGGTGGTGACCGGCGCCTCCACCGGGGATTCCCTCGACGGCGAACTCGCCCGGGCCGAGGCCATCGCCTGGCGCACGCCCTATCAATCGAACAAGCACCTGCGCGAGGCCATCAACTCCGGCAAGACCCGCTTCTTCGACATGCACCTCTCCACCCTTCCCCAGAACGTGCGCTACGGATTCCTGGGCAAATTCCAGTGGGCCATCATCGAGGCCTGTGACGTGACCGAGGACGGGCGCATCTACCCCACGACCTCCGTGGGCGCCTCCCCCACATTTTGCCGTGTGGCCGACAAGATCCTGATTGAAGTCAACCGGGCCCATCCCGCCGCCCTGCGCGGACTGCACGACATTTACGAACCCAAGGACCCGCCCTACCGCGATCCCATCCCCCTCACCAATTGTTCCAACCGGATCGGACGCCCCTACATCAAGGTCGATCCCTCCAAAATTGCCGGTCTCATCGAGACCAATCTGCCCGACGAAGTGGGCGGCTTCGACCCGGCGGATGAAACCACCAACCAGATCGGACGCAACGTGGCCGGGTTCCTGGCCGCCGAGATCCGGGCCGGTCGCATCCCCCCGGACTTCCTCCCCTTGCAATCCGGCGTGGGCAACATCGCCAATGCCGTCCTGGCCGCCATCGGCCAGCACCCCGACATCCCGCCCTTTGAAATGTTTTCCGAAGTCATCCAGGATTCGGTCATCGCCCTGATCAAATCGGGCAAGTGCCTCTTCGCCACCGGCACCTCCTTGACCGTCAGTCCGCCAGTTCTCCAGGAAATCTACGCCAATCTGGATTTCTACCGCCCGCGCCTCTGCCTGCGCCCGCAGGAAATCACCAACCATCCCGAACTGGTCCGCCGCCTGGGGATCATCACCGTCAACACCGCCCTCGAGGTCGACCTCTCCGGCAACGTCAATTCCACCCACGTCATGGGCTCCAACATGATGAACGGAATCGGCGGTTCCGGCGACTTCACCCGCAACGGCTACATCTCCATCTTCACCTGTCCTTCCCTGGCCAAGGGCGGGAAAATCAGCCCGATCGTGCCCCTGGTCAGCCACATGGATCACAGCGAACACTCGGTGCAGGTCATCGTCACCGAACAGGGCGTGGCCGATCTGCGCGGGAAGAATCCGCACGAGCGTGCCTCACTCATCGTCGACTGCTGCGCCCACCCCGATTTCCGGGAAGAATTGCACGGCTACTTCGACCGGGTGAAAAACGGCCACACCCCGGCCACACTCGGCGGGGCCTTCGCCATGCATCAGCAGTTCCTCGACACCGGCAACATGCGCGGCGTCGATTGGTCACGATTCTTCAAGTCTTAAAGCGCCGTTCGGTAGGCGTCCTTTCAAAAAAGGAGCGTGCTGCGGATACCGACCACCAGCGCGTCGCCGGCAAAACGGCCATCTTGATCCCGGGGTATCCCGCCCGATGGGTTGACAATGTATTGGATGTCGGGCTGGACCTTCCACCAGGGTGTCGCTTGGCACACATAACAGACCTCGACCACGAATTCGTTGCCGTCGTGGAATTGCCCGTTGCTGTCGGTGTTTGCTGTTTGGAAGCTTCCGGAATGGTTGGTGTTGAGCACGCCGATTGCGGCCGCGTCGGCGTCACGCCCGGGGATTAACCCGGTATAGACCAGACCCCCGCCCAGTTCCCAATTGTGGTCGTTGATCACGCTGGGGGCATGGTCGAATTAAGCGAAGAGGGCCAGACCCTGTGAGGGTTCCTTGCTTTCCGTCCAGACCCATTGGTCGGCGCGAAGGTAGACCACCTGGTTTTCCACCACCTCGCTGCCGAAGAAGGCCTGGCTGGGCGTTGGACGCCCCTCAGCGGCATGGACATAACAGCCCGCCTTGTACACCCCCGGGAGACCATTCCAGCCATGATCCGGGTCGAGTCGGTAGCCTGCTTCCAGGGCTGCGACCAAGCCGAACTGGAAATCATAACGCACACCCGTGGTGTTGAGCGGTCCTCCGTTTTGGTCCACCGCCCCGTCAGGATTTCCTTCTCCAACCGCTCCCATGAGATAGGCCCCCGGAGCCGCACGAACGCGGGGTTCAAGAAGGATTCGAGCCGCCAGGCCGGCCACGGCAAACTGGCTGTGGCCATCGAATGCCGAAACGATACCGGAGTAGCCGAAGTTGTTCACCAATAGGGTGGCGGCGAGGTCGGAGGTGGCAAACTCCTCATCCAGGGCAACCTGCCCCAGACGCACCGACAATCTGCCATCCCAGGTGGTGTGCTGATACCAAGCTTCGTAGAGCCGGAGCGTGTCGTAAGCATTGATGCTGCTGGAGTCGATGAAACTGCCACTGTCGTCCGGTGTGCCGCGGCCATACGTGTAGTGGGCATTGACATGGAATAGTCCTCCGTTCCATGCCCCTGCTTTTTCCGTGTCCAGCTCGACGCCCAAATCGATGAGCCCAGGGTAGGAGCTTTTCTTCACCCGGCCTCCATGGACATTTTGGAAAAAATCCTGGAGCCATTCACCCTGCCAAGTGAATCCCTTTTCTTCCCACCGCGATCGCAGTCCACCCCAATCGCCCGTCAGGCCAGGGACTGGCCCCTCATCTGCAGTCTTTTCAAGTCCATCCAAACCCAATCCTGTGCCAGCCTTTAATTCTAAAATCCCTGTAACGAGATAGATTATACCAAATCCAGCTAGGAACCGTGTTTTTCTCCTAAACATAGGCACTTGTGGGCATTTCATTTCCATGGAACATTCGCTTCCTTATTGATATCTAGTCTCATTTACTAAGCGAATTCCCCGTTTCTGCCAATTCTTTTTTACGACCGCTGATCGCTTTTTCTGCAAAAGGGATTCGCATCGGATGGCCTGATCCATGAAGAGAAGTGTTGGTTCCAAGACGGCACTGTTTGCCGATTCTCTGTGCTGGCGACTGGAGACATGTGTGCCTGAAGCTGTTCCTTTACTCGCATGAGGCGAAGTCAATCAACCTGCGCTAAGGCTACAAAGTCAGCTTCATGTTGACGGAATCAGTCAAAGGCCACTCCCGGAACCTGGCGGATGGCGGGATCGACCTCGAAGTAACCCGCCGGCCGGAAAGCGAATGCCCGGGCCACGAGGTTGCTGGGGAAGGCGTCGCACTTGTTCTGGTATTCCCGGACGTTGCCATTGTAGAACCGGCGGGCGGCCTGGATGCGGTCCTCGGTCCGGACCAGCTCTTCCTGGAGGCGGAGAAAATGGGCGTCGGCCTTCAGGGTGGGATAGTTTTCCGCCAGGGCCAACAGACCTCCCAGACCCCGGGCCAGTTCACCCTCGCGGGCGGAACGATCGGCGATTCCCTCCGCCCCCAGGGCCCGGGTGCGCAGTTCCGCAACGCGGGCGAATAGGGCGGCTTCGTGGGCGGCGTAACCCCGGGCGACTTCCACCAGATTGGGGATGAGTTCGTGCCGTCGTTTCAGTTCGGTGTCCACGTTGCTCCAGGATTCGCGGATGTGGTTGCGGAGCGATACCAGCCCGTTGAACTGCCCGATGATGTAACCCAAAGGCAGGAGAACGAAGAGAACGAGCAGGATCAGGAGGGGTACGATTTCCATCACGTTTGGTTTTCGGTGAGCAGATACCCGGGCAGGCGCTCGTGTATTCCGGCCATGAAGGCCAGGAGGGGTTCGATATGGGGGATGTCGAGGGTGCCTTTGTCGATGACAGCCAGATGGTTTCCCTCGATTTCCACCGTGGTCCCTGTCCGCCGCATGAGCCATTCCATCATGAGGGGATGGATGACATCGTAGGCGAACTTCCGGTCCGGGGATTTGACCTTGAAGGTGCGGGAGAATTCGGCCGACTCGAAATCGATGTCGTCGAATCCGAAGACGGCGGCCACACGATCCAGGAAGTTTTCCGGGGAAATCACCAGTTCGGGGAAAGCCCGCGGAAGCGGGCTGACCGCGGCCCGGAAATGGTAGTGGGTTGTCCGCCGGTTTTTCCCGGCTCCACTGGTGACTTGATAGTGGTATTCGAAAAGATCGAAGGCCCTACCGGAAAACTCTCCGCGGAAACGGTGGTGGAGGTAGCGGTTGTCCCCTTGGCTGAAGTGCCTGAGGAATGCGTAGGACCGGGCGGCGGCGGGATCTTTCTCCGGTTGGTAGGTCCATCCCGCGGCGGTGGCGAAGGCCCGGAAGGCTTCACGGCGTTTTTTTTCGAGATGCCAGCCAACGAGGACCACTGAAATGAACACCAGGACTAGTCCCCCGAAGAGCAGAAAAGGCCATGGGTCCATGCCCTGAAGTTATGCCTTCCGCAGAGAAGAGGGCAAGGCGGATGCTGAACGCTTGGACACGGGATGGATACCCGCATGTCCGGCCCTGTCGTTCCTGATGGATCGGAGATTGAAAATCAGGGAAACCCCGCCCGCCTTTTTCCTCGAAGAGGGCGTCCGCTTGGTGTTTCATCGGACCATGAAGCTTGGCGCTTTCTGGGTATGGGTGATCCTGGGGACGGTCACCGGCTTCGGCCTTGGCTGGGGGTTGGGGCGCTTGCGACCGGTGGAGCAGACAAACACCGTGGCAGGCCAGCAAACGGGCGGGGGGCAAGCTGCCACTTCGCCTTCCGTGAACAGACCGTTCTGGAAGTCCGTGCAGGAGGACGGCACGACCGGCGGCCAGACGGCTCCGGGCGACGTCCTGGGCCGGATGAACATGCTCTTCAAGCAAAAGGCGGGGTTTCAGCGGACGCGCGCGCTGTTGAATTTGATGGCCGAAATCCCGCCGGGGGAAATTCCAGCCTTGTTGGACCAAGTGGTGGCCATGCCTTCCCAACCGGACCAGGAACAAACCCTGGCGGTGCTCTTTGAACGTTGGGCGGAGTCCGACCCGCGCCAGGCCCTGGCCTACGCACAAAGAAACAAAACCAAGGGCAACTTCCAAAGCATGGCCATCCAACAAGTGTTTGCCGCCTGGGGACAACAGGATGCCGCCGCGGCCCTGGCCGCGGCCCGCGCCATGACCGATGGGAACGAAAAACGACAGGCCCTTTCGGCGGTCATGTCCGGGATGGCCCAGGAGGATCCGCCCCGGGCCTTTGAAATGTTGTTATCGCTGAACGACGGTTCGTTGCTGGAAAACGGCGGATGGTCCGTGGTTTACGCCTGGGCGCGCAAGGACCCCCAGGCGGCGGCGGCGCGGCTACAGGCCCTGCCACCCGGCGACAGCCGGCAGAACCTGCTCTCCAACGCCGTTTCCATCTGGGCCAACCAGGACCCGCAGGCGGCCATGGCCTGGGTGCGGACCCAGCCGGAGGGCCAGGAAAAAGACCGCATGCTCAGCACAGTGCTCAGCACCATGGCCCAAAGAAATCCCGAAGAAGCCGCCGCCCTTGCCACCGCCCTCCCCCCCGGACGGACCCGGGACCAGGCCATGAGCCAAATCGTCTTCCAATTGGCCCAACAAGATCCCAACAAAACATTCCAGTGGGCCCGGCAAAACCTCCAGGGCGAAGCTCTGCGCAACGCCGCGCAGAACATTTTTTCCCAATGGACCCAGAAGAATCCCCAGGAGGCCATGGCCTTTGCCATGAACCTCGACGCCACCCAGAACCGGAGCGAGGGCATCGCCGCCGTGGCCGGCAACTGGTTCGGAAAAGACCCCAAGTCTGCCATGGCCTGGTTGAAAACCTTCCCCCAAGACGACGAGGCTTTCGCCAAAGTCGTCCAGAATGCCGCCTACCGCTGGGCGGATACCGACCCCCAACAAGCCGCAGCCTTTGCCTTTTCCATCAAGGACGAGCGCACGCGAAGTTCCCTCCTTTCCGCCGCCGCGGGCCAATGGGCACGCCGCGACCCCCAGGGCGCGCTGCGCTGGGCTCAAAGTCTTCCCGATGAGTCCGCCCGAAGGGATGCCTTCAGCAACGCCGTCTCCGGCTGGGCGCAGGAGAACGTGACCGCCGCCGCCGCATTCCTCGATTCCCAACCCGACGGGCCCCTCAAGTACTCGGCCGTGAACTCTGTGGCCGCCCAATGGAGCCGCCAGAATCCCCAAAAAGCCGCCGATTGGGTCGCCCGCCTCCCGGAAACCGATGAAAAAAAGAATGCTGTCAGCAATGTCGCCCGCCAGTGGCTCGAACAGGACAAGACCACCGCGTCGAAATGGATCGCCAACCTTCCCGCCGGAGGAGCCCGCGACCGGGCGGTGGAGCAGATCCTCAGTGTGACCCGCGAAAGCGACCCCGAACTGGCCGCGGAATGGGCCGGCACCATCTCCGACGCCAACCAACGCCGCAACCGCCAGACCCAGATTTTCACCAATTGGTTGAGAAAAGACCCCGCCTCCGCCCGGGCCGCCATCAGCGCTTCCTCCCTATCCGACGAAGACAAGGGCCGACTCCTGCAACCGAAGTGAATCCGCTCGGTCGTTGACTCGAAGCCGGGACGATCTAACCTGAGCGGATGCCCTCCGGTGCCCTTGCCCAGGTAGACGAGGTGGAGCAGATCCTGCCGGAATGTGAACTCGCGGGCTTTTCCGCCACGCCCGAATTGCGCGCCCTGATCCCCGCTTCGATCGCCCTCGGCTTCCAGGTTCTTCCCGTCCATGCCGACGAGCAGGAAGTCTGGATCGCCACCGCCGACCCGCTCAACCTGGCCGCCCGCCAATTGGTTCCCCTTCACCTCGACCGTCCGATTCGGTGGGTCCAAGCCCCCGCCCCCAAGCTGCACGAGGCCCTGCGCAACACCTTCGGCGTCGGGGCCGACACCTTCGAGGCCATCATGGAGGGCCGCGACCCCGAGGAGGCGCTGGAGGACATGCGCCAGGAGACCACCGACCTCGACGAGGAGGACAGCGAGGCCTCGGTGATCAAATTCGTCAACCAGATCCTCCAGGAAGCCCTGCGCCAGCATGCCACCGACGTCCACGTCGAACCGCTGGAGGACGACCTGCGTATCCGCTACCGGATTGATGGAGTCCTGTCCGAAACCCCGGTCCCGTCCAACATCCAGATGCTCAAGGCCTCGGTCATCGCACGCCTCAAGATCATGGCCAACCTCGACATCGCCGAGAAGCGCCTCCCGCAGGACGGCCGCATCAACCTGGAATACGAGGGCGAGGCAATCGACGTCCGCGTGGCCACCATCCCCACCGTCCACGGGGAAACCGTCAGCCTCCGCCTTCTGGGGCAGGAAAAATTCGATTTCATCCGGCTGCGCCTCGAGCCCGCACAGGAAAAAATCGTCCGCGATCTGATCAAATTGCCCAACGGCATCATCCTCGTCACCGGTCCGACCGGGAGCGGAAAGTCGACCACGCTTTACACCCTGCTCTCCATGCTCAACACCCTCGAGCGGCGCATTGTCACCGTCGAGGACCCGGTCGAGCACAAGCTTTCAGGCGTGATGCAGATCGCCATCAAACCGGAAATCGACCTGACCTTTGCCAAAGGCCTGCGCAGCATCCTCCGCGCGGATCCGAATGTCATCATGGTCGGGGAAATGCGCGATTTCGAAACGGCCGAAATCGCCATCCGCGCGGCCCTGACCGGACACCTGGTCTTCAGCACCCTCCACACCAACGACGCCATCGGCGGGATCACCCGCCTCATCGACATGGGGGTGGAGCCGTTCCTGGTCGCCTCCTCGGTCCGGGCTTTTATCGCCCAAAGACTGGTCAGGACACTATGCCCGCACTGCCGCCAGAAAACCGACCACGCGCCGGAATACCTGCGCGATATCCGGTATCCCTTCCCCTCCGAGGCCGTTTACAAGGCGGTCGGGTGCGAGCGCTGCCGCCTGACCGGTTATGACGGCCGGCTGGCCCTCTATGAAGTCGTTCCCGTGACCCCGCACCTGCACGACGCCATCTGCCGCCGCGCCACCACCGGCGAACTGCGCAGGATCGCCATCGAGGAAAAAATGGTCCCCTTGGTCCACTACGGATGGGCCAAGGTCCGCCAGGGCACGACCACCATCGAAGAAGTGATGCGCGTCACCACCGCCGACCTCGAAGTTCTGGATGAGTGACACCCCATTCCCTGCTTTTTTGGGCTTAAAACTTCACACATAAACATCAACCCTTCAAAGCCGTGCCCTCTTTCACCTACACCGCCGTGGCCTCCGGGGGCAAACGCGTCCAGGGCACCCTGGAAGCCCCCAGCCGGCAAGCCGCGCTCCAGCAACTGGATGGAAAGAGCCTGCAGCCCGTCTCTCTCAAGGCGGTAGAGAATTCGGTTTCCATGGCGGCGGGCGGCTCGGTCAAGCTCAGCCAGGCACAGGTGATCCTTTTTTCCGAGGATGTGGCCGATCTGCTGGATGCCGGCCTGCAGTTGGAAGCAGCGCTGAAGGTGGTCGAGGAACGACCGGGGGCCGGCAATCTCCAGATCGTGGCCGCGCGCGCGCGACGGCTGGTGCGCGAGGGCACACCCTTCGCCACCGCCCTCCGCCAGGCCTCTCCCAGCTTCGGCGAACTCTACTGCAGCATGATCGCCGCGGGTGAGGCCAGCGGGGTGATGGGGGACATGATGCGACGCCAGATCAACTACCTCCGGGTCATGCAGGAACTGCGCAGCCAGATGCAACAGGCCCTGATTTATCCCGCCTTCATCTGCGGCGCCGGCGGGGTGGTGTTGATCCTGTTCATGACCGTGCTTCTGCCCCAGTTGGAATCGCTCTTTGCCCAGACCAAGGGCCACCTGCCGCTCCTGACCCAATGGCTCATCCTCGCCGCCCGTTTTGTCACCGCTTGGTGGCCGGTCCTGCTGGGGATCGGGACGGCCATCGGATTCGCCTGGCGCCAATGGGTCCGCACCCCCCGCGGACGGGCCTGGTGGGATGAACGCCAATTGAGCCTGCCTGTCTTCGGCTCGTTGCTCATGGTGCGCTTTTACGCCCAGTTCGCCCACACCCTCGGCAGTCTGGCCGCCAACGGCATCCCCCTCTTGCAGGGCATGAAGCTGACCGCCCAGGCCACCCAGAATGTTTTTCTTCGCGCCAAAATGGACCGCATGGGCGACGCCGTCGGCGACGGCGGGTCGCTTTCCCGGGCCATGAAGGTGGCCGGGATCTTCCCCCAGCTTTTCACCGACATGGTGGGCGTGGGGGAGCGCACCGGGGATCTGCCGCGGGCCCTGGAACGCGCGGCCCAGCGCTACGACAAGGAGATGCAGTCCGGCCTGACCCGCATGATGGGCCTGATCCAACCCACGGTGATTTTGGTGATTGCCCTCGGGGTCGGTTTGGTGGCGTACTCAGTGGTGAACACCATCATGGAAGCGGTCAGCTCGCTCAAGGTCCAACGATGACTCCCCGGTCCATTCACACCTGTTTGCCCGCTTTCGCCGCCTTGGTCTTCCTGGCGGCGCCGCCGGATCTCCGTGCCACCGACCCCTGGGTCTGGGATGCCGGCGTCCCCAGGGTTGCTCCGGCCTGGATCACTTCCGTTCAGTCCACCCCGGGCTCCACACTCGATGCCTTCCAGTTCCACGTGCGGCCCGCCACCCGACCGGGACGCGCGCTTGCCGTCACCGCCTTTTACCAGGATGGCACCGGCGGCGTCCTGCGCGTTCTCTGGAGCGGGACCGGTGGCGGCGATCTTCTCCTTGGCGACCGTTTGATCGAGGGGGTGGACATGCTCAACCGCCGCACCCTCCTCATCCCAGCCGAAACCGCCGCCAGCGGGGGCGCGGTGGTGGTGCAGTGCGACGCCGGCAGCGCCCGGCTCAAGCGCCTCGCCTTTGACTGGGTGGCCGCTTCCGCCGTTTACGCCTCCGATGAGTCCCGGGCTCCTTACGTCTTGCTCGACGAACGCGGCATTGGACGTAGCGAAGCCGAGGGCGCGCCGCCCGAGCCCCGGGATGATGCCCTGCGTTCGCGGGTGGTCGCCGCCCTTCTGCAGGACGCCCCGGTCGCTTTGACCGAGGATCCGGCGTTCCAAGCGGAATTGGTGGCGATCCCGGATCGCGTGCTCTGGGAGTGCGAGGTGGCCAATCTGGACCCGGGCAGCCCGCTCCTGCTTTGGATCAACAACCGTATGGCCGGGGAAGTGTCGGTGGAATTCCCCGACCTTTGGGATCCGGGCTGGTTCCGTGAGCCCGATGGACGGACCAGACACGCCGGCTGGCGCAAGGCCCGGGCCTGGGTCGACCGGTCCCTTCTCCATGCCGGCTCCAACCTTTTCCAACTCGATGCCCCCTTGTCCTTCGGGGGCGGCCCTTCCGTCCGCCGCGTGTTCTTCCAGGCCGCATTCGATCCCCCGCCCGCCCTCCTGCCCGTTCCCTCCGCCACCACGGGATTGAATCCCGATACGATCCAAACGATCCAACCTCCAGCGAATTCCAACACCCTCACCCCATGAAAAAACGCAAATCCTCCCAAGCAGGTTTCACCCTGTTTGAAATCATGATCGTCGTCGGCATCATCGTCGTGCTGGCCGGCGGGGTCATCTTCAAGATCAAGGGCACCACCGAAGTGGCCAAGAAGATCCAGGTCGACAACGACCTCAACGCCATCACCACCCAGCTGCGCACGTATGAACTGTTCTCCCTCTCCCTGCCCACCACCGAACAGGGATTGGAAGCGTTGGTCAACAAGCCCTCCAGCCCGCCGGTGCCGCGCCGTTGGGAGCAACTCATGGCCACCCTCCCGACCGATCCCTGGAATTCCCCCTACGTCTACCGCAACCCGGGCACGCACAATCCCGGCAGCTTCGACCTCTTTTCCCTCGGGCCCGACAAAAAGGAAAGCGACGACGATATCGGCAACTGGGGCACCAAGTGACCCGTCGCCATGCTGCCGACTCCTGAGCGTGCCGCCCCCCGCCCCAACCCCGGGCGGGGATTCACGCTGATCGAAATCTGCATCGCCCTCTTCCTGGCCCTGACCCTCTTCAGCATCGCCGCCGGCATCGTCAAGATGGGGGTGCGCGACACCGAACTGGCGCGTCTGCGCGATGAGGCGGGATTGCTGGTTCTGCGCACCCGGGCGCTGGCAATGGAGTCCGGACGCGAGATGAAGCTGCGCGTTGATGGCGAAGGCCTGGTGTTGGATACTGCGGAAGATTCCAAGCCCTTTCCCCGGACACTGGCCATTCCACCGGGGGTGAAGTTCGAGGTCCAGGTCTGGCCCGATGACCGTTGGATCAGCCCCAGGGACAAAAACACCGTCGACTGGGTCTTCCAGCCCAATGGCATCTGCATGCCCCTGAGCCTGCGCTTCACCCAGGGGGCCTCGTTCATCAGTTTCCGCATCCATCCCCTGACCGGGGCCGTCGACCAGGAAAGCCGGGTCATCGCCGGAGATGCCCGATGAACGGCCCGCGCAAGCGACTGATCCGCGGCATCGTGATGTTCGAGGTGCTGATCGCCCTGGCGGTTTTCGCCACCGCCTTTGTCGGCATCGGGCGGGTGCTGGCCGGATTGATCGACGCCGCCGGCCGGGTCGAGCACGCCCGCTATGTGCGCGGCCAGATGGAAAGCCGCATTGCCCTCCTGAAAAAGGGCAACATCCAGCCCCTGCGCGAGGAACAGGATCGCGACAGCCGTGGCGTGAGTTATTTGTTGGAGATCAAGAAGGCCGACATCCGGGGCAAAAAAAACGCCCCCCTCAACGGTTTTTTCCTCCTGAGGGTCGAAGCCCGCTGGCGGCAGGGCACGGAGGAACAGTCGGACGACCTGGAAACCCTCTGGTTCCAGCCGTGATCGGCGGATGGCCCCGCTGAACCTTGGAACATCCCCTCCAACCCGAGGGTGTTTTCCACCAGGATGCTTTACCCACCCTGCCGCCCGGGCCGCTATTCCAACAACACCGTGTCACCATCCTCATAGGCGGGCGCACAACAGCACAGCAGGACGAGTTCTTCCGTTCCGATATTCCAGATTTTGTGTGCCTTCCCCGGGGGAATGGCAATCGCATCCAATGGCCCCACTTCGCTTATTTCACCCTCAATTTTCATTTTCCCAGTTCCTTTAAGGATGTAGTATATCTCTTCGGCCTTGGGGTGGAGGTGTTCTACCGTGGCTCCCCCCACCGGGATGATCGCCTCGGCCAGACTTTGATTCCGAATCTCTGAATTACGATAAGCCAACAACTCCCGTATGGTCGATCCGTCCTTGGTGGTGAAGGCGGGAACTTCCTCGCGGTTTCGAACTTCCATCCGCGATGTATACCGCGAATTGCGCCAAGGACGCGACGCTTTTCCAAATGGTGATCTGGAGACATAAAATACTTCGCGACCTCCGCGCACTCATGAGGCGTTGCGCCGCTCACGCCTTCGCGGTAAAAAGTTCTCCATGGACGCCGCTGCCCGCCTGCAACACCACCTCCAGCAAAAACCCGATACCGCCGCCGCCGCATTCGTTGCCGCCTCAGCCGACGTTATGGGCGCTGTGACCCTGAAAAAAGACAGCAGCGTTTGGTATCAAACGGTGCTCCGGGGCGACATCCAGACCATCACCGTGGGCGAGGGCAGCAACATCCAGGACGGTACCGTGGTCCACTTGGCCGACGACGGGCCGGCGGTCATCGGTGATTACACCACCATCGGACACCAGGCGATGATCCATGCCTGCACCATTGGCAACGAAACCCTGGTCGGCATGGGCGCCATCATTCTCGACTACGCAAACATCGGAAACCAGTGCATCATTGGCGCCGGATCCCTGGTCACCAAGGGCACCGTCATCCCCGATGGCTCGATGGTCCTGGGCTCGCCCGGCAAGGTTGTACGTCCGCTCAAACCCGAGGAGCGGGCCGGCCTGCGCGCTTGGGCGGAAAAGTACATCCACGTCGCCAGGGCCCACGCGGCACTGAACCGTTGAAATTCACTCCCACCGCCGGAAGCGATCCCATCGTTTGTCACCACAAACGCTGAGCGCGTTTCGCTTGGGACCGAGGCCCTTCCCCAGGGCCTATGCAGGTCAATGCACGGCCAGGGCGCGTATTTCCTCGATGGTCGGGGGCTTTTCCCGCAACTGACTCACCAAGCCCGGAAGCAACCCCAGCACGCGGTCCACTTCCGCATCCGTATTGGTGTGGCAGAAGGAAAACCGGACCGAGCCCAGGGCCAATTCACGGGGCACCGCCAAGGCGCGCAGCACGTGTGAGGGTTCCATCGAGCCGGTGGTGCAGGCCGATCCGGCCGAGGCGCACACGCCCTCGCGGTCGAGCAGGAGGATGAGGGCCTCCGCCGCCACCCCGGGGAAGGCCAGGTTGGTGGTGTTGGGCAGGCGGTTTTCCCGGTGACCGTTGACTTGGGCACCCGCGATCGAGGAGAGCACACCGGCTTCAAAGCGGTCGCGCAGGGCGCGCACCGCGGTTTGCTCGACAGCGAGCGTTTCCAGGGCGCGGCTTGCGGCCTCCCCCATACCGACAATGGAAGCCGTGTTCTCCGTGCCCCCACGGCGGCCCTTTTCTTGATGACCACCGATGAGGTAGGGAAGGAACTTGGACCGCCGCCGGACATAAAGAGCGCCCACGCCTTTGGGGGCATGGAATTTGTGGCCGGAGATGGAAAGGTAGTCGATGGACGTATCCTTGAGCCGGATGGGGAGCTTGCCGGGAACCTGGACGGCATCGGTGTGGAAGGCCACGCCGCGGGCGGCACAGCGGGCGGCGATTTCTTCCACCGGGAAAAGCACCCCGGTTTCGTTGTTGGCCCACATGATGGAAACCAGGGCGGTGTCGGGTCGCAGGGCTGCTTCGACCTGCTCGGGGGTGAGGGTGCCATCGCCCGCCACGGGCAGCCAGGTGACCGCATAACCCTGGAGTTCAAGACGCTCGGCATGGTTTTTGATCGCGGAATGTTCGACCGCGCTGACCACGAGGTGGCGACCGCCGGAAGTTTGCAGGGCGGAGGAGATTGCGGCGTTGTCGGATTCGGTGCCGCAACTGGTGAAGACCACTTCCCGGCTTTCACAACCGAGGAGCGCGGCCACGCGGTCGCGGGCCGACTCCACGGCCTCGCGCACCACCCGGGCCGGGCCGTAGGCGCTGGAGGGATTGGCATGGTGCCGGGTGAGGAAGGGCACCATGGCCTCGAAAACCCCCGGATTGATCTCGGTGGTGGCGTTGTTGTCGAAGTAAATGACTGGATTCATGGCGGCTAAGGACGGACATCAAACCCTACCAGCACAGGGGGTGATTCCAAGCAGGAATGAAGGCACGGGACAGGCGGCGGAGAGATGTGGACGGGCCAGTAGGGATCCAGCGGCCCTGCGATTCTGCGGATCAGCTGCTCAACTCAACCTTCCAGTTGCCGAAATCAAGGAAGTGGCTCCAAGAAGGGTGGCGCTCGCGTGTGATGTGGACATTGATGAAGGGCCGGAGCTTGGGTTTCTTCGGCTTCTTGAGCAATTGCATGTTGGCTTCATGGGGCAGGCGGTTGCCCTTCTTGGTGTTGCAACGAATGCAGGAAGTGGCCACGTTTTCCCAGGTGGTCTTGCCCCCACGGTCGCGGGGCATGATGTGGTCGATGTTCAGGAGGGCGCGCTCGAAGGGCTTGTGGCAATACTGGCAGGTGAAATTGTCGCGCTCGAAAATGTTCTGCCGGGTCAGCTTGACCTCCTTCATCGGCAAATGGTCGAACGCCATGAGCACGATGATCTTGGGCACCCGGATCTTGAAGTGGACGGTCTGCACCCAGTCCCCATGCGCATCCCGGCTGGACTGGGAGTGATCGAACCACTTTTCGAAGTCAAAGGTCTGGAAGGACTCATCCTCAGCATGCACCACATGCGCATGCCCGATATAGAGCAGGGAAAAAGCGCGCTTGGCAGAGCAGGTGTTGACCGCCTGCCAGAGACGGTTCAAAACGAGGACGGGTTGCGAGAGCACCGCTTCCATGGTTTTCTTTGGTTGCGCAAAGTTAGCACAGCGACACCAGACCGTCAACGGGTCTAGCGTGACAAACCCATGTCCTTTACGGGGTTGCTCCCGATACCGCTAAAATACGATCATGATATTAGTTGCGTTTTTACCTAAAAAACTGTTAAATGCCTGACTATGACGCGCATGCTGTTCGTACTCGGGTTGGTTTTTGCTTTGGTTCTGGGCCCCCAGGCCCGTGCCGCCAGCTCGCCGCAAGACCTGTATTTGCGGATTTACCTGCTGATCCAAGAGGCGGAAAAACTGGAAATCGCCGGCCAAAAAGCCTCGGCCCGTGAACGCTACAGTATCGCTTTGGACCGTCTCGACTCCCTCCAAAAAAGCAATCCCGACTGGGAATCCACCATCGTCAAATACCGGCAGAAGTATTGCAAGGACAAGATCGACACCCTCAAGGAGGCCACTGACGCCAACCCCGACCAGATCATCCCCCCGGTTCCTTCGGACCTGGTCCAAGGCCAGATGGCACCGGCGCCATCCGCGCCGCCGCGCGATCTTTCCCCCAACGAAAAGTTGAACGTCAGCGCCGCCCCGATGATCGAGACGACCAACAACGGCGGGGCCCCTGCCACCGGGGCGGATGAACCCTCGACCCTCAAGTCTCGCATCCGCGACCTCGAAAGCCAGCTTTCGGAAACCAAGGAACGCCTGGAAGAAGCCCGGGCCGAGGCGGCCCAGCTCCGCAGCAAAGTCAACGAACTCGACAACAAGATCCGCATCGCGCTCGAAGGCAGCACCGACGAGAAGGTGGCGATGCTGATGAAAGAAAACCAACAGATGCGGGCCAAGCTGGGCAGCACCGAAGGGGCCATTGCCAGCATGCAGACTTCCCCCGGCGGCGCTTCCCTGGTCAACCTCCAGGAACAGGTCAAAAAAATCCAGGACCAGCTCGCGCTCAGCCGCTCGGAAAACGAAGCGCTGCAAAAGACCAACGAAGAATACCGCAACAAACTCAACGAAGTTCAAAAGCAGCTTGCTGAAGCAGAAGTCAAAACCGCCGCCGCCACGGAATCCCTCCGCAAGGAAGTCGGCCTCCTGCGCGGCATCGTTGACCGGCAAATGAAGGAACAGGCCCGGCGTGAAGTCGCCAAGCGCATGGCACTGGAGGAACTGGCCGCCCTCAACATCGAGTCCTCCAAGCTCAAAACCCAACTCGACATCCTGGGTTCTCCCCTGGTGGAATTGACCGAGGAAGAAAAAGGCCTGCTCCGCCAGCCCACCGCCAGCGTCGCGGCGGACACCGCCGGAGGCAACTTCTCCGCCCCGCTTTCAGAAACCGGAGCCGACTACGCCAACCGCCCGCGCGTCCCCGGTGAATTCAAGGACCTGGCCCGCGAGGCCAACGAGCTCTTCGCCCAGGGCAAATTCGATGAGGCCGCCGCCAAGTACCAGACCATCCTCAACACCTACCCCGATTCCCTTTACGCCCTTTCCAACATCGCCGTGGTCCGCTTCCAACAGCAGAACTACAAAGAGGCGGAAATCTACCTCCGCAAAGCGGTGCAACAATCCCCCCAGGACGCCTTCTCGCACTCCATCCTCGGCATTTCCCTCTACCAGCAGGGCAAGTATGACGAAGCCGTGCAAATGCTCAGCCGCGCCATTGCGCTCGACCCGAACGATCCCAAAACCCGCAATTACCTCGGTATTTCTGCCTCGCAGAAGGGCTGGCAGGAAGCGGCCGAACAGGAATGCCGCAAGGCCATCGAATTGGATCCCAACTACGGGGATGCCCATTTCAACCTGGCCGTCATTTACGCCACGCAAAAACCACCCTCCCTCGAACTGGCCCGCCGCCATTACAACCGCGCGGTCGAACTCGGCATCCCGCGTGATCAACAGTTGGAAGGCATGATCAAGTAATTTTTGGTGATCCTCCTTGGTTAAAAAAGGCGCCCACTACCCGGGCGCCTTTTTTGTCTGATTCGCCTGGGCCAAGATGCGGAAATCTCATGGGGCCATGAGGCCTTTGCCCGCGAATCCCGACGGCCCGTATCCGAAAATAGTTCGGACCGAATCCACCCCACTCCATGCGGGCACCGGTATAGACCCTAGATCCTTAACCCTTAATCCTTAACCTTTAGAGCGCATTGCGTTCAATTGGCGGGGGTTTCGACTCGTTTCTCTTAGTCGCTCTCGTGCCCGTTCTCTCTCATTCAAAGAGCATGGGAACGAGCGGCAGTTTAAATGCAAAATGCTCCAACCCTCAGGCACCCTTCCCTTTTTTCTTTCCGCCCGGAGCGGGCTGCAGGGCAAGAGTCATCACGAGGTTGCCTTCATCCACCCCGGTCTGTTTGAAGCCCAATTTTTTCAACAAGCGCAGCGCACCGGTGTTCTCGCGCAAAACTTGGGACCAGACCCGTTCCAACCCGCGGACACGTGCGGTTTTCACCAGCTCCTTCACCAGCAGCGTGGCCATTCCGTTGCGTTGCTTGGCTTCCCGGACAATGAAGGCGACTTCCGCCCCTTTCCCATCCGCATCGAGACAGTAACGCGCCACTGCATGGATGACAGGACCCTCCGGGCTTTGCTCAACCAACGCGAGGGCACAGTCCCGGCTTTGGTCCACCGCGACCAATTCATGCGCCCGTTCCCCGGTCATCTGGGTGATCATGTAGCCATAGCGCAGATGGATCGACTCCGGCTGATGGGAGTAAAAAAAAGCCTGCAGGAGCGGTTCGTCCCCCGCCGCCAACAAACGCAATTGGCAAACCGTGCCGTCGGCGAAGGGGTATGGGACCGTTTCCATGGAACCAAGATACGTCATGGCGCGCCAAAGCGCGAATCGATAGGGCGCCAGGCTGGATATTTGACTGGTGAACGGGGCAGGCCCATCAAGCACGGGAACGGCAACGAAGGCGCGACAGGGCCGCGAGCCCGAAAACCACCAGCAGAGAGGTAGATGGCTCCGGAATGGCCGCGAGAATGCCGGTATAGTAGCTGGAAACACGGACGTAGTAATTGCCATGCCCGCTGCCGGATACGCCAAAGGTGTCGTTGGCATAGAGCGAAGTGAAATTGACATCCACCGCCGTGCCGATCCCGATCAGATACCAATTGCCGGATATATTTTGGAAAAGCCCGGAACCGGAATCGTAAAGCGTCAGGGCGGCCTCGGAATCCCCCAGACCGTCCGGATTGTAGGCCGAACCGGCCCCGTCGTCCCCCCCGTTGGAGGTGGCAATGGCCTGATAGGTTCCGTTGCCGTAACCGATGTTCACCACGGCCTCCGGGCCGTTCAAGCCCCATCTCTTGGCGGAAGTGGCATCACCCCCCCAACCCACCGTGGCATTGCCAAGCGGGGTGGCATTGCGCCCGACCCCCCACCCGATGGCGGTGGCAGGACCGGTCGTCTCCACCCCCACAGGCAACAGGTTGGCCCCGGAAAAAGGCAGTGAGGAAGTCAACCGCAGGAGCTTCAAATCCACACTGCCCCCGATGGAGCGAGAAACCTGTCCGGCAAAATAGGTCTGGTCCAGGGGATAGGTGGTGGTTCCATCAAACGTGATGTGGTCCAAACCGGCGCCCACCGTCACATGGTTGGCCGTGAGCAGGAACCCGTCCCCCAGGTAGACGGCTGAACCCGACACCGACGTGCCCGCGGCATTGGTCACTTTGCCAACTGTCTGCCAAGGCACACCGGTTCCGGGATCTGTCTGGTTGGCGTTGTTGTCGAGATTGAACAATATCAACGCCCGAACGGGTGAAACCCCTGCGGTGAGAAAAAAGGCGATGACGCCCCATCGGGCGAGAACCATGCGGTATTGGCTGGTTTCCATTTCTTTCTCCGCTTTTTCCGCTCCTCGAACCGGCAACAACTTAACGAAAAGGCCGGTTCTTTCCAATCCTAATCACCCAAACAGCTGGGACGAATAAGATTCGACTCCATTCTGTAACAAGGATACTATGCCCCACCCCGGTCAGCCGGCGTCTTCATTTTCACATCTTCATTCACACGCACTTCACCCCACCCCATTCCCCTCCATGCCTGCCACCTCTCCAGCGCCCACACCCACCGCCAATCCCGTTCGTTTTTTCACCCCCTTGGCCATCCCCAAGTCGGGCGGACCACGCGGCAATGGGGCCCTGCTTTGGGTGGACCAGGAAGCCTTGGACGCCGGCGGGGTCACCCTCAGCCGTGTCCTCGACCCCAAGGACGACATCGGTCTCATGCTCTCCCTCCCCCCCGTCAAACGGGGCTCCTCCGAACCCCAACGGACCTTTTGGAACATCCGGCTCGATACCGGGTCAGCCGGGGTCTGGGTCACCCCGCCCCTGGTCAAGGCCCTCACCACCACCCCCAGGTGTCCCGGCTACGTCTTCCTCAGCCAGAGCGAACGCACCAGTTCATGGATCAAGGTCAAGGGCGACCTCCGCCAAGTGACCCGCGCCCTGCGCATCAAACTGACAACCATCCCCTCAGCCTGAGAGTCCTGGCTATTCTGGCAGTTCGTAAACCTTCACGGGATTGGCCAGACCTTTGAGCAGATGCTCCCCGCGGGGTATTCTGGCAAACTCCGCCGACAATTTCGCTTCGACTTCCTCCGTCACCAGACAGGTAGTCCCCAGCACAGTGTTCAAGCCCTCCAATCTGGCCGTCCGGTTGACCGGATCGCCGATGACCGTGAATTCACACCGGTCGCGCGAACCAATCTCTCCCGCCACCACTTCCCCGGAACCAATGGCCAAACCCAGACGCAATCCATGACGTGAAAGCACTTCCGGTATCTCCCGCATCAACCGCCGCGCTGAACGGGCCGCCGCTTCTTCCGGCAAAATCCCGGAGGGAAAAGGCCCAAACAATGCCAGAAAGCCATCTCCAATAAACTTGTTCACCATCCCGCCCTCCTGCTCCACCACCCGGCAGGCCACTTCAAAATAGGCGTTCAGGACCCCGGTCACTTCCTCCGGACTGCGCCCCCCGCAGAAGGAGGTGAACCCTCGGATGTCGCCGAAAACAATGACCGCGTGTATCCGCCTTGTTTGGAGGAGCCCCTCTTCGGCCACTGCCGCCTGGGCCACCGCCGGGGAAACATAACGCCCGAACAATCGCTGGAGCGATTGGTTCTTCAAGGCTGAGGCCACCTGCTGGCGCGTGTTGCGTCCAAATTGCCTCGAGGCCAATGCCGCCGCCACCCCCACCGCCACCAGAACCGTGGTCTTCATCCAGGTCACCCCCCAACCCAGGCTTTCCACCGCATCCAGGGCCCCGCCTCCCGGTCCACTCCGGAAAACCAGGGCATACAGCCCGAGAAATTGAACCGCCGACATCAGCCCGGCAAAAACACTCAAACCCGGACTCAAGCGCAGGGCCGTGAGGGCGATGACCAACGGATAGACCATCGGCCCGAGGGAGGATAACGCAAAAACCGGCCCGACAATCAGATGGTCAATCACACACACCGCACTCACCAGGCTCACCTGCACGGTCACATTGAGGTATTTGACCAGGGGCGCGTGCCAACCCCGTCCAACCAGCACATACAACCCCAGCATCATCCCCGTTCCCAGGGCGGTCAGAAGGGTGAATCCGGAGAACATTGCCGGATTCGCGGACGGACGCGCCGCCACGGCGATCACATAACAAATCAATACCACCCCAGCGACCACCAGACAACTGGTCCGCTCCGTTCGCGCCTCGTGGTGCGCGTGTTGCCGGGCCAAGGCCGCTTCCAGGGGTGTCGGATCGGGTTTCAAGCGACGACAACCTGCCACGGGTCGTCCGACGAAACAACCGCCGATTCCGACAACACGAACACTTGCCGGACAAGTCTCCTTTGGTAGCTTTCAGGGATGCTTTTCGGCTCCCCGACCCCGGCTGCGCCAGCCGCCAAGAAAGTCCCCCTGCGTTCGGAAATCCCGGCCTCCGATACCTGGAATCTCGACCACCTTTACCCCTCCATCGACACTTGGGAAGCCGACCTGCAACGATACCAGTCACTCTACCCCAAATACACGGAGTTCAAAGACACCCTCGCCCGCTCCGCCACCCACCTCCTCAACTGCCTGGAATTCGACAAGCAGCTCGATCTGCTCGTCGAACGCCTCTACCACTTCTGCTCCCTCCAGTGTGCCGAAGACGGCTCGAACAACGATTACCTCGGACGCGAAGCCCGGCTCATGCACGACATCACCCTGGCCGGTGAGGCCGCCTCCTACCTCACCCCGGAAATCCAGGCCATCCCCGACGCCACCTTCGAGGCCTTCCTCGCCGATCCCCTCCTCCAACCCTGGGCCAACAAACTGCGCAAACTCCGCCGCTTCAAACCCCACATCCTCTCGGAAAAGGAAGAACGCCTCCTCGCCCTCGCCGGTCTCCCCCTCCGGGCCGCCGATGAAGCCTTCTCCCAGTTGACCAACGTCGACATGACCTTCGGCACCCTTCGCGACGAAACCGGCCGCGAAGTCGAACTCTCCCAGGGCGCCTTTTCCTCTTTCCTGGTGAAACGCGATCCCGCACTGCGCAAGGCCGCCTTCCATCAGTTTTACAAGGAATTCAGCGACCACAAATTCACCCTCGCCGCCACCCTGGCCCACTCGGTCAAGGCCGACGTCTTCCGCGCCCGCGTCCGCAACCACCCCTCGGCCCGCGAAGCCGCCCTCTTTCCCGACGCCGTTCCCGTCGCCGTCTACGACAACCTCATCACCGCCGTGCGCAAAAACCTCGACGCCATCGGGGAATACTACGAACTCCGCCGCCGCGTCCTCGGATTGAAGGAACTCCACCACTACGACACCTACGTCCCCATGGTCGACAAGATCGAAGTCCGCACCACTTTTGACCGCGCCTGTGAGCAGGTGGTGGCCGCCGTCGCACCGCTGGGTGAGGAATACACCACCACCCTGGCCAGGGGATTCCGCGACCGCTGGTGCGACCGTTACGAGACCAAGGGCAAGCGCAGCGGAGCCTTTTCCTCCAGCAGCTACGGCAACCCACCTTACATCATGATGAACTACAAGGAGGACGTCTTCTCCGACGTCTACACCCTGGCCCACGAGGCCGGGCACTCCATGCACTCCTGGTTCTCCCAGAAGCACCAGGCCTTCCAGGACTACAGCTACCCCATCTTCCTGGCCGAGGTGGCCTCCACCTTCAACGAGGAATGCCTCACCCACCACCTGCTGGAGACCACATCCGAACCCCGCATGCGGGCCTACATCCTCAACCGCCAGGTCGACGACATCCGCGCCACCCTTGTCCGCCAGACCATGTTCGCGGAATTCGAGAAAGTCATCCACGAGATGGAGGAAGCCGGCGAGCCCTTGACCCTTGATTCCTTCCGTGCCGAATACCGCAAGTTGCTGGAGGTCTACCACGGCCCCGGCCTGGTGCTCGACAGCGAGCTGGAATTGGAATGCCTGCGCATCCCGCATTTTTATTCCGCCTTTTACGTCTACAAATACGCCACCGGCATCTCCGCCGCCATCGCCCTTTCAGACCAAGTCCTGGCCGGGAAAGACGGCGCCCGCGACCGCTACCTCGGCTTCCTCAAGTCCGGCGGCTCGAGATACCCGCTCGACACCCTCCGGGAGGCCGGGGTCGACATGACCACCCCCGCCCCCATCGAAGCCACCCTCGCCCTCTTCCGCAAACGCATCAAAGAATTATCCGAAGTCCTCTAATCTACTTCCCACTTAAAACTTAATACCTAAAACTTAAAACTTCATCATGATCACCCTCATCTCCGGCACCAACCGCCCAGACAGCAACACCCGCAAAATCACGGCCATCGTCCAGGGCATCTACGAAAAGAACCAGATCCCGGTCCGCACCCTCGACCTGGCCGACCTGCCTCGGGATCTTTTCTCGCCGGCCAGCTATGGTGAGAAGCCGGCGGCCTTCGAACCCTTCAGCCGCGCCGTGGTCGAATCCTCCGGCCTCGTCGTCATCACCCCGGAATACAACGGCGGTATGCCAGGCGTGCTGAAATACTTCATCGATATGCTGCCCTTCCCGGAAAGCTTCCAAGCCCGCCCGGTTTGCTTCATCGGCCTGGCTGCGGGAATGTGGGGCGCCCTCCGCCCGGTGGAACACCTCCAGCAGATCTTTGGCTACCGCAACGCCTTCATCTACCCCGAACGCGTGTTCATCCCCGGCGTCGGCGGCCAGCTCACCAGCGAGGGCACCCTCAAAAACGCTGAACTCTACGAACGCCTCAACGCCCAGGCCACCGGCTTCGCCACCTTCGCCTCACACTTCCTCTCGGCCGGGGAGTAGGTTGCGGCTTTCGCTTCCAAATCTCCGCTTTTCCTATGTTGGGGCGGCTGCTATGCCCTACTAGTCATGTCTTCCGGCCCCTCGCGTCCGCTCATCACGGTCATCTCCGGCACCAACCGCCCGGGGAGTCGCACCCGCGTTCTGGCCGAGTTCACCCGTCGCACCTACCACGACCTCGGGGCAGAAGTCTGGCTGATCGATCTGGCCGCCTTTCCAGACGACGCCGTCGATGCCACCAAGGAACCCCCCGGCTTCAAGGAGATCGCCGACCTCTTCGTCGCCGCCAAGGGCCTGGTCATCATCGCCCCGGAATACAACGGGGAGATCCCCAATGTGATGAAGTATTTTTTCGGCTGGATCCGCAACCGCGCCAACCTCCAGGCCCGCCCGGTTTGCTTCATCGGCCTCTCCACCCTCGAACAGGGCGGCGCCCAGGCCCCGGTCGACCAACTCCATGAAATCTTCGGTGGCCGGAAAAATGGATACATCTACCCCGTCCGCATGCTCCTCCACGACGCCGAGGATAAAATTGACGCGAGTTCTGAAATGATCGACCAGGATGAGGTCATCAAACTCAACAAGCAGGCCGAGGGCTTCCTCGGATTCTGCAAGCGCATGAAGGCCGGTTCGGAAAAATTCTGAGGCGGTGAAGCTCCTCCTCCTCACCATCGGAAGGCCCAAGCTCGCCTACGCCAGGGCCGGCATCGACGAATACCTCGGCCGTCTCCGCGGCGCGGTCGAGTGGACCGCCTTGAAAAGCGGCCCACGCGACGAAGAGGGCGCCCGTCTGCTGGCTGCCAGCGAGGGTTGCTTCCGCGTGGTGCTTGATGAAACCGGTAAGTCCCCCAACAGCCGCCAACTCGCCGACCAATGGACCGCTTGGGAGAACCGTGCTCTACACAAGGTCGCCTTTCTCATCGGTGGCGCGGATGGCCACGCCCCCACCTTGAAAGTTAGGGCGGACTGGACTTGGTCGCTCAGCCCCCTGACCCTCCAGCATGAACTCGCCGCGGTTGTGGTCTTGGAGCAACTCTACCGCGCCCACACCCTGCGCACCGGCCATCCCTATCACCGGGATTGATTGCCGCCCACGATATGCCCTCTCTGGGGTTCGGTTAGCGGCACTTCACACACAAAATCCCGGCAGCGATAAACCGTCGGCTTCCCATCGACAGGCTTCATGGCCGACCATTCCTTGATGCCGGAGAAAACTCCGGGCACCTCTTCCGAGGAACGGTGGACCAGGATCTGGTGCGGAACGAATTTCCCGCGAACTCCCCGCAATAAAGCGGGTCCGTGCCCCGAGGAAAAATCACCCGCCAACACCACCTGCTGCCAAGGCTCGCGCGCGGCGGCAGTTGCCGAAAGCAACAAGGGCAGCGCCGGGCCCTGCTGCCGCAGCGCTGTGGCCGATTCGCTCAATAACTTCAGTGCCCTGTCGTGATATACCTCCTGACGCGTCCACTGGTGCAGACGCAGGAGGTTCCACGCGGACACCGCATGGCCCGAGGGCTCGGCTCCGTCGTAATCCTCCTTCATGCGCAGGATGAGATCGTCCGATCCGGCCCGGGTGACGAAATAGCCCCCTCCGCAATCTGCGCCCTCCTCGCCAAACCAGCGGTCTTGCACCGCTTGCAATTCCACTGCCCACTCCATCCAGCCTGCATCGCCATCGGCCTCATACAAATCCAGCAGCCCCCGGATCAAAAACGCATGATCGGCCAGAAACCCTTGCACCAAGGAACGACCCTCGCGGTAGCTGCGCCACAGCATCCCGTGCTGCGGGTCCCACATCCGTTCGCGGAGGAAACGAGCCGCCCTCCCCGCCCGTCCCGCCAGCTCCTTATCCCCCAACACCATCGATCCGCGGGCCAATGCCGAAATCATCAAACCATTCCACGCCGTCAGGATCTTGTCATCGAGGTGGGGCCGTGGCCGCAGGCCCCGCGCCGCCCGCAGCTTATCCCGGATTCCCGGCCAGCGGGGATCACCGCCCGGCGTCCCATACAACACATTGCGCCCCATCAATTCTCCATGGGGATCGGAAGCCGGATCCACATTGCCCCCGGTGCGGAGCCCAAAAGCCCCCGCAAACCAGGCCGCCTCTTCCGGCGTCAACACGCGGGCCCATTCCTCCTCCCGCCAGACATAAAACGCCCCTTCCGTTTTTTTCTCCGCGCCCGCCAGGGGTAAACTGTCCGCATCCTCGGCCGAATAGAATCCACCCTCCGGCGAAGTCAGGTCGCGCGCCACATAATCAAAGATGTCGCGCGCCACTCCGGAATAAAAAGATTCGCCTGTGATTTGAAAGGCCTCCAGATAGGATACCGCCAGCTGTGCCTGGTCGTAGAGCATCTTTTCGAAATGCGGCACGTGCCACCGGGCGTCGACGGAGTAGCGGTGGAAGCCGCCGCCGATATGGTCGATCATCCCGCCCGTGGCCATGGCACGCAGGGTGGCCAGCGCCATTTCGGCCGCGGCCCCGCCTTCCTCATGGTGCAGGCCCAATTGATGGGCATGACGGAACAAAAAATCCAGCACCACCGGCCGGGGAAACTTGGGCGCACCACCGAACCCGCCCTGTTCCGGATCAAAACTGCGCTGGAAATGCCGGAAGGTCCGTGACGCCGCCTCCGCACCCGGCAGACCCTCTCCCGCACCCGCGCCGGTCCATGCCTGTCCTCTCAGGGCCTCCACCACCTCTTTCCCTTGCTTGATCAATCGCTCGCGTTCGTTGGCCCAAAGTTCGGCGATGCGACGCAATACCGTGGTAAAGCCGGGCCGCCCGTATCGGTCTTCCGGAGGGAAATACGTCCCGCCCGCGAAAGGCAGCCGGTCCGGCGTCAGCCAGACGCTCATCGGCCAGCCCCCATGACCGGTGGTGGCCTGGACAAAGGCCATGTAGATCTGGTCCACATCGGGGCGTTCCTCGCGGTCCACCTTGATGTTGATGAAATGCCCGTTCATCACCGCCGCCACCGCCGGATTTTCGAACGACTCGTGTTCCATCACATGGCACCAATGGCAGGTGGAATAGCCCACCGAAAGAAAGATTGGTTTGTCCTCGTCCCGAGCGCGGGCGAAAGCCGGCTCCCCCCACGGCAACCAGTCCACCGGGTTGTGGGCATGCTGCAACAGGTAGGGCGACTTCTCGTGGATCAGGGCATTGGGCACCCGCATAGTTTACCGCGAAGATCACGAAGGGCGCAAAGTTTTCACCCTTTTCAAAAAAGAATTGCTTCGCGTCCTTGGCGTCCTTCGTGGTGAAAAGTCACTCGGCAATGCCTTCCGCCACCGGCTGGGCCTTGCGACGGCGGTGCCAGTGGTTCAGTTCGGGACCGATCAGGGCCAGCGAGACCAGAATCAACAGACTGCTCAAAGCGACAATCCAGGGCATGGGCAGCACGCTCGCCAGATAAACCGCCAGCATCGGGGCCACCACCCCCCTCAGACCGGTCATGAAGGTGTGCACCGACATGTAATCCGCCACATGCTCGGGCCGGGCGATTTTCGTCACCCATAGGCTCCAGGCCACGTTGCCCCCGGCAAAGGAAACCCCCAGCAGCAACATCCCCACCAGGAATCCCCAATAATGCCCGACCAGGAAGAAGAACAGATTGGAAAGCAGGAAGGTGATGTTGAGAAAGGCCCGCAGGACGAAAAAGTTGATCCGGTCGAATAATTTCCCCCACCACCAAGTGAGGCAAAAAATCACCACCGAAGGCACCACCCCGATGAGGAAGGCCGCCTGGGCCTCGCTGTAGGCGAAACCGAAGTGGGGCTCGACCAGGAACTTGACCCGCAACGGGGTCATCATCAGGTTGCCAAAACCCATGAACATCCAGATGACGATGAGCCAGCGGAAAGCCTTGTCGCGGCCCAGATGGCTCAGGGCACGGAACGGGTGGCTGCCTGAGGATCGATCCAGGGGATCGCCGGGACTCCGCGCCAACAACCAGCCGGAGATCGCAGCCGCCGCCGCCATCAGGGTGAAGAGCGCACGGAAATTTGCCGGGTCACGCACCATCCATTCCCCCGCCGCCCAGGTCACCACAGCGGCAAAACCCAGCCGGATGGTCGAAGAAATGCTGAACAACGTCCCCCTTCGCTCCGGGGGGTAATTCTGCTGGTAAAACTCCGTCGCCAGCGGCACAGCAGCGGTCAACAACGTCAATGTCACCAACCCCGCTGCCACATAGACCGGCAACCAGGGGACCCATGCGGCCAGAAGAAGGAAGAACGCCAAGGCCAGTTGGAATCCCGCCAAGACCCGGTTCACCGGCCACCCCGTACCCTGAACCCACGAAACCACCGGCGGTCCGAGCAACAATCCCGCCGAGCCCCCCGTGGCCGCAATCGCCTGCGCTGTATCGCCCGCCCCGTAAAACTTGATGGCGATCATCAGGAAAAAGGTCCCACCCAAGGGCTCCACGACCCCGCTGGCCACCGCCCGGATGCGCTCCAGGCGGAAGGTGATTTGCTCACGGGTCGGATTCATGATCCCAAACTCGTTCTCTTACTCGCTCTCGTGCTCGTTCTCTCCCTGTCCCTGCGGGAGGGAGGGGGAGGGGGGCACAAAACCCGAGAGAAGGAGAAAGAGCACGAGTACGAGAACGATTGAGGCAGACCTTTCATGGCTCTTCCCTCAAACGTGAGGCCGAATCCTGCAATAATCCGGTCAACATGGCGACCACCGCTCTCAGCAATTCTTTCCCACGGACAGTCTTCGCGGCCTCGATTGCTTTCTTGGCAACAGCCACATCCAAACAAGCCGCACACTCCAAGGCCGAACCCATGGCAATTCGCAGAAACCGCGCACGGTCGTTCGACGTCCATTTGGCATTTCCTTCCGCGATATTGAGAACAACGCTGGTCGAAGCCCGGTCCAACTGATCCTTGAACGAAGCCTTTACATCCATTTCCGACAAGAAATCCGTCGTCCAAACTACGAAGTCAAGGGCTGCTTGATAGACCCGAAGTTTTTCATGATCGAACGTATGATCTTGACCCATGAAATCCACTATAGACAACCCGTTTCGGCAAACGAGTTCGTTTTCATCCTGCTAAACTCGTTCTCTTACTCGCTCTCGTGCTCATTCTCTCCATGGCCTTTTAGATTGCAGAAAACCGAGAGAACGAGAAGGAGCACGAGTACGAGAACGATGGAGAGCATCATTCAGACATGCACTCTTCCAATCCTAAATCAGCAATCTAAAATCTAAAATTTCCCCACCAGCTCCATCCCCCAGTGAATCCAAAAGGGCATGGTCGCCAGCGATCCGAGAGTCGTCCCGAGGATGACCAGGAGTGCCAGGGGGGCATCGCCGCCGTAGAGACGCGCCATGACCAAAGGGAAAACCGCCGAGGGCATGGCCGCCTGAACCACAATCACCTCTCGCAACTCTCGTGATAAGGGCAAACAGACCGCCACCGCCAGAAACAGGGGCGGCAACAGGCCCAGTCGCAGGACCAAGGCCGAGGCCAGTTCTCGCCGCTGCCGGAACCAGCAGATCTCGCCGAAGAAATCAAAAAACGAAGCCCCCACCAGCAACAACCCGATCGGGATCGAAGCCAGACCCACTAGATGGATGGTATCGCGCAACGGATCGGGAACCCACGCACCGTCGTTGAGGGCATTGGCCGCCAGGGCCAGGAAAACGGCCACCACCGGCGCGTTGACCATCTTCCGCCACATCCCCGGCCCGCCTTTTTCCGTCAGCAACATCCGACCCACGGTCCACATCGCCACCTCGACACCCACATTGAAAACAAACAAAACCCCTGCTGCGCCTTTGCCAAACAGGGCAAGCACAATGGGCAACGCCAGATAGGCCCAATTGAACATCCCGGTGGCCAGGGCGAAGGTGCCCCGCGACGACGACCCTTCCACCCCCGCGGCTCCCGCCAACATCCGGCACAGTCCCATCCCGCCCGCCGCCAGGGCGAAGCCAAGGAACGGCGCCACCACCAAGGCACCGGTATCGCGCAGTGAGGGGTTGCCCAGGATGGCATCGAAGACCAGGCAGGGATAAAGCACATTCACGCTCAGGCGAAACAATGTGTCATCCGCCTCCCGGCTCAGAAACCCCGTCCGCCGCAAGACCCAGCCCAGGGTGATCACGCCGTAGATCGGTAAAATCGATAGGAAGACAGTCATGGGGGGGGGAAGTCAGAAGACGGAGTGCAGAGGACGGAAGACGGCAATAACAGAACGAAACCGCTCAGCCCTCCGCCGCTTTTTTGAATGAAAGATGTTTGGCTGCCATAATTCTATCAATCAAAAGCCCAGCAGTTGTCTTGCTCTGTTATCTTCGTTACCTTCTGTTCAATTCCCCGGTGTCTCGACCCGGCGGAAGAGGTCCATCTGCGGGACTTCGATCGGGCCCTTCTGTTTTTTGCCTTTTTTCTTTTTGACCTTTTTCACCGGCTTCTCTTCCGGGTGCCGCGCCAATTGCGGCTTGCCGGTGGCGTCCAGTTCGTTTTCCTCCAAGTTGCGGAGGATTTCCTTGGCGCGGGCGATGACTTCCTTGGGTAGACCCGCCAGCCTAGCCACTTGGATGCCGTAGCTCTTGTCGGTGCCCCCGGCCACGATCTTGCGCAGGAAGATGATCTGGTCATGCCACTCGCGCACGGCCACGTTGTAGTTCTTGACCCCGGTGAGGGCCACCGAGAGTTCGGTCAACTCGTGGTAATGGGTGGCGAAGAGTGTTTTGCATTTGACGATGTTGTGCAGGTGCTCGGCCACCGACCAAGCGATGCTCAACCCGTCAAAGGTGCTGGTGCCCCGACCGATCTCATCCAGGATGACCAGGCTCTGGGCGGTGGCGTTGTTGAGGATGTTGGCCGTCTCGTTCATCTCCACCATGAACGTGCTCTGCCCCCGGGAAAGGTCGTCGTTCGCACCCACGCGGGTGAAGATGCGGTCGCACACCGGGACGGTGGCCGCGCGGGCGGGGACGTGGCTGCCAAGGTGGGCCATGAGGGCGATGAGGGCCACTTGGCGAATGTAGGTGCTTTTGCCGGCCATGTTTGGACCGGTGAGGATGACCAGGCGGCAGTCGTCCTGGTTGAGACGGATGTCGTTGGGGACGAATTTCTCCCCGACGAGGAGTTGCTCCAGGACTGGGTGCCGTCCCTCCTCCACGTCCATGCGTCCGTTGGTGCTGATCTCCGGTTTGCAATAGTCCATCAGCCGGGCGCTGACGGCGAAGGAGGCCAGGACATCCAACTGGGCCACCGCGCGGGCCACTTCCTGGATGGCGGCGGTGCGCGCCACCACCTGCTCGCGGATTTCCAGAAAAACCTTGTATTCCAACTGGCGCGAACGTTCTTCCGCCCCGAGCAGCTTGCCTTCCATTTCCTTCAACTCGGGGGTGATGTAACGCTCGGCATTGACCAGGGTCTGCTTGCGCGTGTAGTCGGCCGGGACTTGGTCGAGGTTGCTCCGGGTGATCTCGATGAAATACCCGAAGGCTTCAGTGTAACGGACTTTGAGCGAACGGATGCCAGTGCGCTCCTGCTCGCGGTTCTGCAGGTCGGCGATCCAGGCTTTGCCGTCGCGCATAGCCACGCGCAACTCGTCGACCTCGGGCCGGAAACCCTCGCGGATGATGCCGCCCTCCTTCACCGCCAGGGGTGGCTCGGGCTCGATGGCCCTTTCGATCAAATCGATCAGATCGGGTTGGGGTTCGATGCGCGCCGCGAGTTCCTCGGCCAACGGGGTCTGGAGCGATTCCGCCATGGCCTTGATGCCGGTGAGCGGGTCAAGGGAAAGCCGCAGGGCCTGGAGATCGCGGGCATTGCCCGAGCCCTGGGCCAGGCGTCCGATGATCCGCTCCAAGTCGCGGACTTCGTGCAGCAGGGTGCGGAAATCCTCCAAGCGGCCGACATCCTCCAGCCAGCGGTCGACCACTTTCTGGCGGGCCAGGATGGGGTCGCGCGACCGCAAGGGCCGCAAAATCCAGCGCCCGAGTTCTCGCCCGCCCATGGCGGTAACGGTCTTGTCCAGGGCCTTGAGCAGGGTGGTGTCACCCGCAGCGTGGCTCATCGGCTGGACGAGTTCCAGATTCCGCTGGGTGATGGCGTCCACGACAAGGAAATCATCGCCAGAGTAAGGGAGCAGCTTGAGCACGTGGCCCGCTTGGGCCCGCAGGGTCTGGGTGGCGTAATGGAGCAACGCACCGGCCGCCCCCAGCCCGCCCTTGCGCAGGCCGGAACAACCGAAGCCATCGAGGGACTGCACCTTGAAATGCTCGCGCAGGAACAACTCGGCGTGGTCGTGCTCGAAGGTCCAGTCGTCATGCGACACCACCGCGGGCTTGCACCCGTCCGGGAGCTTGGGCGGGCGCACCTCGGAGGGGTGGATCAATTCGCGCGGATGCAGGCGCAACAACTCATCGTGCCAGGCCTTGGCCCCGTGCAGTTCGGTGACGCGGAATTCCCCCGTGGTCAGGTCGAGGAAGGCGAAACCGAAAACCCCCTCGCGCTCGACCACGGCGGCCATGAAGCGGTTTTCCTTGGGTGCGGTCAGGTCGAGGTGGAAAACGCTCCCCGGGCTGAGGATCTGGGTCACCGCACGTTCGACGATCTGGCCCGGCCGGGGTTCGGTGACCTGGTCGCAGATGGCCACACGACGGCCCGACTGGATCATCTTGCCCACGTAGTTTTCCGCCGCGTGATACGGCACCCCGCACATGGGCACGCCGTTGCGCTTGGTCAGGGTGAGGTTGAGCAGGGCCGACGCGTCCTTGGCATCGTCAAAAAACATCTCGTAAAAATCCCCCAGGCGGAACAGCAGCAGGGCATCCGCCGGGATCTCCGCCTTGATCCGGCGGTATTGCTGCATCATGGGGGTGAGGTTCTCAGACATGGGCGGAGGCAAAAAACGAGATTGGCCCCGGCACGGGTCAGATCAAACCAAAAGAAACCCCGGACCGACCCATCAAACCCGCACCGCCCGCACCAGCCAATCCCAAGGGTAGGGGGCGCGCATCCACGATGGCGGGTCCTCGAATTCCGTCCGCCAGGCGTATTCGACCTTTTCCAGGCCGCGCAGTTCCAACCCCACCGCGGCCAGCACCGACGACAACTCGGGAGCCAGGAAGTGTTTGGTGGGGACCCCATCGATAGGCACCAGCCCGTCCGCCAGACCCACGCGGAAGCGGTCACCCAGCAGACGCTGGACCCCGCGCCTTGCCTGTGCCGGGGTCCGTCCGTCCTTCAACTCCCAATCATACAGCCGCCGGGCCACCCAGAGGGAGGACTCCAGCGAGGGCACCACCAAGAGCAGCCGTCCGCCCCGCTTCAACCGGACGGCGATATGGCGCAAAATGGCCTGACGCACCCCGGCATCGGGCATGATGAGGACGTTGACATTGAGGACAAAGTCGAGCCGCCCGGATACGCGTTCACGGGCCAGGTCCGCGCGGCGGAAGGTGATGTTCTTCCAAGCATCTGCGAAATGGCGGGCTTTCCGGAGACAGGACTCGGAAAGGTCCACCGCCTCCACGGAAAGGGCCCGTGGGGCCAGAAGGGGAAGCGCTTTGCCCGTCCCACACCCCAGATCCGCCGCCCGATCGCTTTTCCGCAGCGTCCGCCGGATGGCCGCAGCCACCACCCCTTTCCGGTCCTCGGCGTAAACATCGAAAATCTCCGCATCGTAGGCGCGTCCCTTTTCCTCCCAATAGCGTCGGTCCATTCCTCCCGCATAGCGCAGCCGGGGACGGGTGGAAATGCATTCTTGCCGTTCTTGCGCTCTTCCACGGTCCTGCTTTCCTTCTTGCGTGCGCATCATCGTCACCGGCCTGGTCGGCCAATACCCCTTCGGCGGCGTCATCTGGGACTATGTCCAATACGTCCTCGGCTTCCAGGCCTTGGGCCACGACGTCTATTACCTCGAGGACACCGGGGTCTGGCCCTACGACCCCGTGAAGGAGACCATCACCGACGACTGCACCTACCAGGTGGAAGCCCTCGGACGGATCATGGATTTCTTCCGCCTGGGGGACCGTTGGATCTACCGCAATGCGGCCGATGGGAAATTCCACGGCGCCGGGGAAAAACTGGCCCGCGAACTCATCAAGGACGGCGATCTCCTCGTCAACGTCTCCACCGCCAGTTGGTTCACCGATTACGAAGTCGGCGTCAAGCACCAGATGTTCCTCGACGGCGACCCGATGTTCACCCAGATCGGCATGATGGATCCTGACAAAGGGGACTACACCAAAAGGCTGCGCAATCATGACAGCCACTTCTCCTTCGGCCTCAAACTCAACGACCCCGACTGCCTCGCGCCCGATACCGGCATCCGCTGGAAGAAGACCCTCCAACCGGTGGCGCTCGAATGGTGGCCTTATGAAGATTCGACCCCGCCCGACCGCTTCACCACGGTCATGAACTGGGCCAGTTACAAACCCAAGATCTGGCAGGGAAAGGAATACGGGCAAAAGGACATCGAGTTCCTCAAGTTCGCCGATCTTCCACTCCGCACCCCGCAGCCGATGGTCATCGCCATGGGCCAGGGTATCGGACGCAAGCGTCCCACGGAAATGTTGCTGGAAAGGAAGTGGACCATCCTCGAGCCCGACCAGGTCCTGCCCGACCACCTCACCTATCGGGACTTCCTGCGCCAATCCCGGGGCGAATGGAGCATCGCCAAACACGGCTACGTGGCCGGTCGCACCGGATGGTTCAGTTGCCGCACCGCCTGCTACCTCGCCCTCGGGCGGCCCGCCGTGGTGCAGGACACCGGCTGGACCGAGCACCTCCCCCACGGAACTGGATTGCTGGCCTTCCAAACACTCGATGAAGCCGCCAGCGGTATCGCGGCCATCAACGCCGATTACGAGACGCACCGCCGCGCCGCCCGTGCCTTCGCCGAAAAACATCTCGACGCCCGCAAGGTTTGCCAGGACCTCCTCGACCAGGCCGGGATCGGTTGAGCGCTGTTCATCTCCATGAACTCAGGTTCTTGGCCACAATCCGAATACTCAGAAATTCCCTGTCGGAAGGAAAAATCATGATAGGATAAAGCGCATGCTCAGTTTGGAATCCTTAGCCGCGCTGCATGACGCCCATCGTGAAGCTCTCAAGGCCCCAGTGGCCGCATTCGACCTCCGCGGCAAGCGTTTCGATTCCTCCCGGGGGACGCACCTGATGGGTGTGGTCAACCTGTCCTCGGATTCCTGGTATCGCGAAAGCGTCGTCCTCAACACCGAGGCCGCTGTGCGACGCGGAAAACGTCTGGCCGTGGAAGGCGCCGATTTGGTCGATGTCGGCGCGGAGTCGACCATCCTCCACGCGGCCCACGTCGATGAGGCCGGACAGCGCAGCGTCCTGCCCCCCGTGGTGCGCGAACTCACCCAGGCCGGGGTGCTCGTTTCGGTGGAAACCTATCATCCCACCGTGACCGAATCCTGCCTGAAGGCAGGGGCCGCCGTGCTCAACCTCACCGGCACCCGCGACAACGAAGCCCACTTCCGCCTGGTCGCCGAACACGACGCTGCTGTCATTATTTGTTATGTTGCCGGTGATCATGTCCGTGCGGTGGGCGACCTGAATCTGGCCAACGACCACACCGAAACCCTGCGCGACTACTTTGCCCGGCAGATTGATCTGGCCCGGTCCTGCGGGGTGACCCGCATCTGGATCGACCCCGGCATGGGCTTTTACTACAAAAACCTCCAGGACAGCGCCGCACGGGTGCGCTACCAAATGCGGACCTTCCTTGAAACCTTCCGCCTGCGCACGCTGGGCTGGCCCACCTGCCACGCCCTCCCGCACGCCTTCGAGTATTTCGAGGAAGAGGTGCGCAGCGCGGAGGGTTTCTTTGCCGTCCTGGCCATGTTAGGCAAAACCGACCTGCTCCGCACCCATGAAGTGGCCCGGGTGCGTGGCGTGGTCCGAACCATGGAGGCCGGGATGTGAACCCGGTCGCCCTGGTCACCGGTGCCGGCCGCGGCCTCGGAGCCGACCTCATCCGCCACCTCGCGCTGGACGGATACTCTGTCGCCATTCACGCCCGTCGCAGCATCGAGAGCGCCACCGACCTGACCATCGAGTTGATGAACGCCGGGGTCGACGCCTTTCTGGTCCGCGGCAATCTGGCCGACGAACTCCAGGCCTGGGGGATTATCCACGAAATCGCCGACCATTTCGGCCGGCTCGACATCCTGATCAACAATTCCGGCGATTACGAACCAGAGGAACTGGGCCAGACCGGACGCCATTCCTGGGATCGCGGGATCGACAGCACGGCCGCGGCCACCTTCTTCACCACCCGGGCCGCCCTGCCCCTGCTCCGACTGGCCGGACAGGGCCGCGTGGTCAATATAGGGGACTCCAGTTGCGACCACCCCGGGGCGCGCGATCTGGCCCTGAGCTACCACATCGGCAAGACCGGCGTGCTCATGATCACCAAATCCTTCGCCGTGGCCGAGGCGGAACACGGGGTCACCGTCAACATGGTCTCTCCCGGATATCTGGACAACAGTGTGGATCTCCCTCACCCCTCACTCATCCCCGCCAACCGTTACGGCAGCCACTCCGACATCTACCAGGCCGTCCGCTTCCTCATCCAACCGGAAGCCGGATACCTCACCGGATCTCATTTGGTGGTGAGTGGAGGCTGGAATTTGAGGTAGGAGGAGAGCCGTGCCTGGTTCTTCGGCCGCGGTTCGCTATCCACCATTCGCCATCAATCCCTGATACCCCTCCCTGAACGTCGGATACAACGGCTCCCAGCCGGAATCCCTTAACTTTTTATTGGAGATCCGCTTGCTGGTGGCTTTTCTGCTTTTGGCGACGGTGGATGATGACATCGGCACCATCCCGCCTGGATGCCGTTCCCGCAACCACGCCAGCAGGTCGGTCAGCCGCACCGGCTCATCATCGGTGGTGTTGTAGATTTGCCCGGCGGTTTCCGGACATTGCAACACATGCCGGATGGCGGACACGGCGTCGTCGCGGTGGATCATGTTGACCCAGCGGTCCGGATCACCCGGGGGCACCGCTCCGCCGAGGACATAACGCGTCCAATAGATCGCCCGGGACGGGCCATAAATCCCCGAGAGCCGCAACACCGTCCCCCATGCCGCCACGACCGATTCCTCCGCATCCTGCAAGACCCGTGATTTCGGGTCGGCCGACACGGCCGGGTCGGTTTCAGTCAGCAACGAACCATCATCCTGTCCGTAAACCGAAGTCGATGAAGTGTAAACAAACCGTCCGGCCCCGCGGGCGCGCGAGAGCGCCAGACGGAGGGCTTTGCCGTAAATTTCCTGATAGGCCTCCGGCCCGCCCCCCGATGAGGAAGCGCAAAACACGACGGCATCCCAGTCATCGACCAATCCCCGCCAGACCCAGTCATCCCCGAGGTCACCCACAACCACCGCGTGTCCAGAGGCCCGCAACTTTTCCGCCGACTCCTCCGATCGCACCCAACAAGTCGTCCGGTGGCCGGAAGCCTGAAGGGAATCCGCCAGCGGCCGACCGACATAACCCGCTCCGAGGATCAAGACATGCATGAAGTGACTTTGCCTTTTCCGGTTCTTTTCGCAACCCGATCATGGCGGGGGGAGGTCGCTCCCTTTTCCCCAAGCCGATATTCCCGATGGCCCGGGCATTCGAAGTCAACTGCCAGGCGTTCCGTCGAACCTGAAAAAACCTTTTCCCGACCGGCCCCATGTCCTATGTTTCACCCTCCGGGACGGGTGGCAGAGTGGTCGATTGCGACGGTCTTGAAAACCGTTGAACCGAAAGGTTCCGTGAGTTCGAATCTCACCCCGTCCGCCACAAAATATGGCCGTTTGTTTTGTCTACGTGCTGCGCAACGATGCGGGCCGATACTACATCGGTTCATCAGAAGAACCTGACCAACGGTTGGACCAGCATAACAGGGGCAAGGTGAGATCCACCGCACCCCATCGTCCATGGAGACGCATCCATCTGGAATCCCTCGAATCCCGCAGCGATGCCCTTAAGAGGGAGAAATACTTGAAGTCGGGCTGGGGGAGGAAGTGGCTGCGCACGCAAGGTCTTGTCACGTGATGTTCCGCGTTGCGGAACAAACGTGATCGCGTTTGGCCGCCGAGCGGCCATCACGCGAAAAACCATTGAACCGAAAGGTTCCGTGAGTTCGAATCTCACCCCCGTCCGCATTAGGCGGTCCCCGCGACAGCGGGCGTCTCCACTTGATTCGAACGAAGTTCCGCGCATCGCCCGAAGGGCGCCTAATCCATCACAAAGTCTATCCGCACCACCCGGAGGGTAAATCTCACCCCGTCCGCCACCCTTCGCCGAGGCTACGGGAGGCAGGCCGGCTCTTGATACTACAGAGCCTGCTCCAGAAGATTCCCCCCATCAAAGGGTGGTCCCTGTAACCTTGGCGAAGGCGGAGATAAGCCTACTCCCGCCCTCCTTTGCGCTTTTCTTGGAATGGGTCTTCGCACAGAGTGTCCCACCTATTATGGCCTCGAAGAAAATGAAGAAGCCTGCCGGCCCCGACACCCGAAGCGAGGCCTTGCCGGCCACAGTCCCAGCCTCGAATCCTGCCTGGACCGGTCGCGCAGCCTGGGCCGCATTTTTCCTGGTATTGGCATTTTGCGTCAACTGGGTGGCGGTCCACGCTTTCCTGGTCGACACCGTGACGGTGCGCCTGTGCGAGAAGGCCGATGTCGGCATGCCAGAGGAGAGACGGATGCCGGTGTTCCTGAACGAAATCGCCTTCGATGGCTACACATGGAACCGGCATGCCGAATCCCTGGGGCAAAACGGCCAGTGGCGTCTCCGCCATACCACCTTTGACAACGCCCCGGAAGGACGCGATGTGCACTGGAATTCCGCCTTCGCCTGGTATCTCCGCGGTCTGGGCGAAGTTTACCGCGTGTTCCACCCCGACACCCTGCACAACAGCATCTACCGGATGTCGATTTGGGCCAACCCGATCCTCCTCGCTCTGGCTTTGTTGCTTTTCTCAGGCTACGCGGCCAAGCGTTTCGGTCCCCTGTGCGGCTCGGTCATCGCCCTGGGCATGGTGGGTGTGCCCACCTTCTATGAGGGCTTCATGCCTTCCTATCCCGACCACCACGGGTTGATCGCATTCACCCTGTTGGGCATGGTCTTTGGCATCGCCTGGGCAGGGGCGGGATGGGTTCAGGGGCCCAACGGAAAAGATTACGCCCTGCCCCGCTCCCTTGACCAAGCCCGGCACGGGATGATCCTGTCGGCCGTCTTCGGAGCGGCCGGACTTTGGATCAGCGCCCTTTCGGCCGCCACCGTCATGGCCACCATCGGGGTGGCGGCGCTGACGGTGGCTTATTTCTTCGGCCGCGACACCACCCGCGAAAATGCCCTCATGCGTTTCCATCCGGAGTTGTGGAAGTTGTGGGCCCAATGGGGAGCGGCCGGGAGTCTCTTTTTTTACGCCCTGGAATACTTCCCCACCGACATGTCGATGCGGATCGAGGTCAACCATCCCTTTTACGCACTGGCCTGGTGGGGCGGTGGCACCAACCTTGCGCTCTTGGCCACCTGGTTGTGCAAACCCCGGCTGGAAGGGAAAACATTTCCCTGGCGGGCCCTGATTCTGCCCACGCTGGCCTGCGCCATCCTGCCCTTGTGGGCCTTCGGAGGGGATGCCCGCGGCTACGCGCTGAAGGATCCCTTCCTCTGGAACCTGCACCAGAATATCGCCGAATTCCTCCCCCTCACCACCCGCATCCAACTGGGCGGGCTGACCTGGTCGATGGCCTTCGGCTGGTTCCCCATCTTCATCCTCGCGGCCTTGGCATTGACCGGTTTCAGCAGCGTTGGACGCGGGACCAAGGCCGTGGCCATCTTCCTTTCCCTCCCAATCGTGCTCATGACCGGGCTCCAATTTTACCAAACGCGCTGGGGCATGCTCATCGGACCCATTTACATCGCGCTGGCGGCCATTGTGGTGCCGCAGGTTTGGCGCCTGGTGCCCCGCACCGGCCCACCCCGGGCCATCATGGCCGTGGCCCTGTGCTGGCTGGCTTTCCTCTTCGTCCAGCCCACGTTCATGAACTGCTTCGCCGGTGTGTGGCTGCAGTTCTGCAGCGGCAACCAGATCCCGATCACGCCTAACCAGGGGCTGGCCCTGTTGCACCGTCAGATGGCCCGGGCCATTCTGGATGATGCTGACGGCAAGCCGGTCGTGCTCCTGAGCAGCCCGAACAGTTCCTGCCTGCTTTCCGGCCTGGGGGGGTTCCGCACCTTGGGCACTCTGTACTGGGAAAATGGGGCCGGGCTCAAAGCCGCCGCCGCCGGTCTGAACAGCCAGTCCGACGAAGAAGCGCTGGCCTTCATGAAAAAACACGGGGTGACCCACCTCTCCATGATGACCTGGGAGAATTTCATCCAGCCCTACTTCCGGCTGCTTTACCCCGAGCCTCCCCCGGGTGTGACGTTTGAAAAATCATTCGGCAAGCGGGCGCTCTTCGACAAGGTCATCCCCGTTTGGGCCCGGCCGCTGGCCTTTCCGCCCAACGAACTGGCCGCCCGCCTCGGTCAGACCGTGCTCATGTTGAAGGTGGTGCCGGAACAGTCGCCGGAAGAGGCCCGTTTCCACCTCGCCCGTTTCGTGGGCATTTCCGCCGGCCAGCCCGCCCAAGCCGAACTGATCCTGCGCGACCTCCTCAAGCAACAGCCCGGCAACAGCACGGTGCATTTGGAATTGGCCCAGCTCTGCCTGGCACAGAACCGCGAACAGGAAGCGGTGGCCGAATGGACGGCCGCATTCAAATCCGCTGATCCCGCAACCAAGGAAAAGCTCTTTGCCGAACTTTCCGCCCAACTGACCAGCATGGGCAAACCCGGGCTTATTCCCCAACTCACCACCGCCTTGGGGAAAAAAGCCCCTGCAGCCAAGTAGCCCCTCATGAGCCGGAAGAGGCACAAACCCGGGCCCCTCCCCGTCGATTCGGAGGCAACCGCGCACGAACCCTTCGTCCTGCGCCATGCCGCCTGGCTGGCCGTTCCCTTTTTGGCGCTGGCGGCCGTGTTTCTTTGCCGGGATTATGGCATGGCCTGGGATGACGCCCAACACGCCATTTATGGCTCGTACGTTCTCGACTACTTCCTTTCCGGATTCAAGGACATGCGCTGGAAGACCGATATCGGCGGACTCTACAACTACGGCACACTCTTCGATCTCCCCAGTGCGGTCCTCCACCGTTGGCTGGGGAAGGACTTGTTCGCCTACCGCAACCTGCTCATGGCGCTCTGCGGGGTCTTGGCCGTGCCGGCCGTGGCCGCACTCGGACGACGACTGGGCGGTCAGCGGGCGGCCCTGTTTTCGGTTCTGGCCCTGGTGCTGATGCCGCAGTTTGTCGGCCAGTCGTTCATGAATTGCAAGGACATCCCCCTGGCCACCGCCATGGCCTGGTCATTGGTGGCGCTGTTTGCCCTCATCGACCGGCCGACCTTGCGCGCCTTCCTGCTCTTCGGGGCGGCCCTGGGGTTGACCCTCTCGGTGCGCGTCGGCGGCGGGATCATGACCGGCCTCTTCGCCGCCGCCACCGTGGGCTGGCTGTTTTTGCGCGAACTGCTGCAGGGAAAACAGGCCCAGGCCGTGCGCACTGCCCTCACCAATCGCTGGCCCTTGCATGCCCTGTTGGCCGGATTGCTGGCCTGGCTCATCATGGTCGCTTTCTGGCCTTTCGCACACGCCAACCCGGTTCTCAACCCATGGGAAGCCTTCGCCCAATCCACCGCCTTTCCGATTTCCTACCCGGTGCTTTATCTGGGCCAGACCTGGGAAAGCGCCAAACTCCCGTGGCACTACCTTCCGTTCATGGTGGCGTTGACCATGCCGGTCCCGATCCTCCTGCTTGCCCTGGGTGGAATGGCGTTGGCCGGGGCCGCCTTGCTGCGTTCTTGGAAAAATCACGCCGGCACGTTCTGGTTTGTCCTGCTCTTCGCCGTCCTTTTTCCCCCGGCCTATGTCATCCTGCGCAACCCGAACATCTACGACGGCATCCGGCACTTCCTCTTCCTGCTGCCCCCGTTGGCCGTTCTGGCCGGAACCGCCGCCGCCACCCTGGCCGGAACACTCCAGCGCCGTCTCGGGCCCACAGGCGCCACCATCACCGTCGCCGGATTCATGCTCGTGGCTCTGCCCGCCCTCATCGCCACCCACCCGTATCAGTATGTGTTCTACAACATCCTGGCCGGCGACAAAGAGACCCTGCACGAGCGATTTGAGACGGATTACTGGCTGACCAGCTACAAAGAAGCGGCCGGGATCATCCAGGCGGAACAGGCACGGGCGGGCCGTCCGTTGCTCGTCGGTGTCGGGGCCAACGGTCTCTCCATCCCCTGCTTCACCCATTTCCTCGACCCCAAGGGCGGAACACAGATCGGCCTTTTCCTGGGCTCCAGCGGCCAGGCCGCTTTTCCGGACAAACTGGACTACACGGTTTGCGTGCCACGCTACGGCATGTGGCGGAATTTTCCCGAGGCCCCGGTCTTCCGGGAAATCCGCCGCGACGGCATCCTGGTTTGTGTGATCCGACGGAATCCACAGGCTCCCTGATTCACGCAGAGTCGGAAACGCACAAATCCATAAATCGACTTCCCTGTCTTTTTTGGTATCACCAGTCCATGTCCTGCGGCGGCCCCGGCGATCATCCCCTGAGCGATGTCTTCACCCACGGCATCGACATCTATGGGCAACGGGGCACGGCTCTTTTCCGTAAAATCGCTGCCATGATGCCAGCGGATGAATTCGACGGCTGGTGGGAAGAGTCCCTTGGTTGGGGAGGCTGCAGCGAGGAACATGCCCTCCAGGTCTGCCAGTGGAAATACGAGGCGTTGCTCCGGGAGCGGGAAGGCAAAGGCCCGGCTTGAACGCCCCGCTCCGCACCAGCCTGTTCTTGCTCGGGGGCGGCCTCGTCTTACTCATCGTTTTGAACGCCTTTTCCCCTTTCGCCGAGTCCGAGACCGAACGTCGGGCCCGGTTGGGCAAACCCCGCGAGGTGGTGGTGATCAGTTCTGGTTGGGAGGAAGTCGGGATGCAGCGCACCTCCGGACGCCTCCGCCACTTTCCGCGACAAGTGGAAGCTGGTGGTGCGACTTCGCGATGCGCCGCAGAGTCCTCCCCGATTACAGGCGCCGGGGCTTTATCGATTGGTGATCGATGGAGGCTGGAGTCCGGACGCCGCCACCGCGGATGCCTGCGCACGGACCTATCCAGCCGGAACTCGACTGCAGGTTTACGTGGGTGGAGAGAATGAGGCTTTTTTAGAGTAGAACAGGTAAAGGGGGTTAGACCCCGAGTTCTTTGGCCGCAGCCAGAAGGCCGGCGGCGTTGAGTCCGTGTTTGTTATAGAGTTCGTCGGCGGTGTAGGCCGATTGGCCGAACTCGCCTTTGATCCCCAACGTGCGGGCTTGGACATCGACTCCGGCGTTGACCAGGGCGTGCACGACCTGGGCCCCGGCGCCGCAGACGACCTGGTGGTCTTCCACGGTGACGAGTTTGCCGCCGGTCTTTTTCACAGCCGCACCGATGGTGGCGACGTCGATCTTGTTGACAAAGGCGTTGTTGATCACGGTGGCGGATTTGCCGGTGGCGGCGAGTTGGTCGGCGGCGGCCAGGGCTTTGCCGACGAGCGGGCCATTGGTGAGGAAGGTCACGTCCTTGCCCTCACGCAGGACTTGCGCTTTGCCCCAGTCGTAGGAAACCCCGGGCTGCCAGGAGAGCGGGTAGTTTTCGCGCCCGACGAAGAAGATGACATTGTCGGATGCGTGGCCGGTCTTGCGGGCCTCGGCGGCACGACGGATGGCCTGGTGCATGTAGGCTTCAGCTTCGTCGCTGCACGAGCAGGAGATGACCGTGGTGTGGGGGATGGGGCTGACGGCGGCGAAGTAGGTGGTGGCCTGGTGCGAGGCGCCGTCGGCGGCGTCCTGGAAACCGCAGTGGGAGAAGACGGCGATGACCGGGGCCTGGGAAAGGACGGCCATGGTGAGCGGGAGATTACCCTTGGTCACACCGAACTGGGCAAAGGTATCGACGATGGGAATGAAGCCCTGTTTGGAAAGACCGGCGGCGGCGCTGACCATGTTGGATTCGGCAATGCCGATATCGAAGGCGCGTTCGGGGAAGGTCTTGGCGAACGTGCTCATGCCGGTGGAACCGGCCAGGTCGGCGGAGACGGTGACGACGGGCAGGCCTTCCTGGGCGGCCTTGATGGCGCCGGCGGAGAGGCCGGCCTGGATCTTGGCCGTCTTGGGACCGGCGGGTTTGGGCGCGGCGGCTTTGGCGGCTTCCTGTTTCTTTTCCCAGGTGGCACGGATGTCTTTGGCCCAGGCCAGGATGTCAGCGGGAACTTCGGAGCCGGAGAATATTTCCGTCATCCAATCGAGGATGAACTCGCCGTCTTTCAGCGGGAAGCCATGGCCGCCGGAGCTGTCGGCCTCGGTCTTTTTGATGCCATAACCCTTGACCGTCTTGAGCCAGAGGGCGACCGGCTTCCTGGGATCGGCCTTGGCCGCGGCCAGGGCTTTCTCTACTGCGAGGTAGGTGGCCTGGAGGTCGTTGCCATTCTCGACCTTGATGACGTTCCAACCGAGGGGGGCGAGGGCTTCCAGGCTGGGCTGCATGGAGAAGGAATCCTGCGTGATGCGACCGGAGAGCTTGGTGTCGTTGTCCGAGAGGATCATGACGAAGGGGTTGAGTTGGCCCTTGCCGGCCAGACCGGGAATGGCGGCGAAGGCTTCCTTGGCCTCGCCTTCCATGGCGGCGCCGTCGGAGATGACGCAAAGGGTGGCGCGGTCGTTGCCGATGAGTTTGTCGCCCATGGCCAGGCCCTGGGCCTGGGGGAGGGAGGAACCGAGCGGGCCGTTGGAGAGGTAAACACCTTCGGGGTTGAGATGGGATTCGCCGTGGCCGGTCAATTTGCTGGCGATGCTGCGGAATCCGGAAAGGGCCTTGTAGTCGAGGCCGTCGAAGCCGTAGAGCGCGCGGACGGCGTAAACGCCATTCTCGGTGTGGCCGGCGTCGTTGACGAAATTATAGGCCTCAAACCATTCGCGGCCCGGGGTGGAAAAGAGGATGCCGTGGAGGGCGGACATGACTTCGGCCAGGGCGGCCGGTCCACCCCAGTGGCAGGCGGCACCGCCGACGACGGCGTGGACGTCCATGCAGGCGACGAGGGCGCGGGTGGCGCGGGGGTCGGCGAGGGTGACAGCCTGGCCGGCGGCGTTTTTGACCGTCACAGCGTGCTTCGGTGCGGTGCGGGGTGTGGCGGCGAGGGTGTTTTTGATGGAAAGGGCTTTGAGAGCGGGAGCTTCAACTTTTGCAACGGGAGAATTATCGGCGGCCATGGGGTTCCTGGGTTCTGATGATTAGATAAAACGAGACGTGGAATCGTTGTAGCGGGGGGGGCCGGAGTGGCAAGCACCGAGGTGCATGGAGGCGAGCTTTCATTCTTTTGCGAAAGAACGGCTTCTGGGCAGAATGCGACATGCTCTTTGCCTGCGGGGCCACCCTACTCTTTTCCTGGTCGGTGATCTTTGCCCGGCGCTCGACCTCGGCGCTGGGCACATGGGACGCCGTTTGGCTGCGAACTGCCCTGGCCTCCTGCATCCTTTTCCCTTTGGCTTTGGCCTTCGGAGCCGGATTTTCCGGGCCGGGCCTGGGTTGGTTTTTCCTCAGTGGGGTGGTCGGTTTTGGCTTGAGCGATTTTGCCCTCTTCCGGGCCCTTCCACCCTTGGGAGCGCGGCTCAGCCTCTTGATCGTGCAGTGCCTGGCGGCACCCATCGCCGCGCTGATCGAGTGGTGCTTTCTGGGTACCTCGCTTCACGCAGGCCAAACGGCGTGGATCACGCTCATCTTGACCGGAGTGGCCATCGCCCTCTCACCGAACTCCCTGCCTGCGGCGGACCGCAGGTCCCTTCTGGGCGGCTTGGCCTGGGGGTTGGTGGCCGCCACGGGCCAGGCACTCGGAGCGGTCCTCAGCCGAGTGGGCTTTGCCGCCAACCGGCAGGAACTGGTCACCCTCGACGCCTTTTCTTCCACCGCTCAGCGAATGCTCGGCGGGGTAATCTTTATCGTTGTTGTTTTGGTAATCAGTCGAAAATCACTCCAATTTTGGAGAAATCCGACGACTTTTAAAGCTGGCTTACCCTGGGCTTTTTTGAATGCCCTGAGCGGCCCGGTGTTGGGCGTGACGTGCTATCAGGCGGCCTTGCGCGAATGGCCGAGTGCGCTCGTTTTGCCCGTCGTGGCCACGGCACCGTTGGTCATCATGCCTTGGAGTTGGTGGCTGGAAGGCGAGCGACCCACGCTGCGCACCGTTTTGGGCGGCGCCATGGCCGTAGCCGGTGTGGCGGGCTTGGTGGCGTCCTAGTCAAAAACGGAACTGGATCCCCACATTGTTCGGCGGCTCTTTCAATTCCCATTTTTGCAGATGCAAATCGTTGTCGATATCGTAGTCATCGAAGACGACTTCCACGTTCTTTTGTCGGGCCAGGGCTTTTCGTAGTTCCATGGGCGTGATTTTCCCATCCCGATTCCGGTCCACCTGGTCAAAACCCAACTCCACTTGCGGACGCTCCAATCCCCGGACCACCCCCAAGCCGGCATGTCGGGACGCTTCCTGGCGAGAAACGACTCCATCCCCATCACGATCCATCCGCGAAAAAAGATCCTCGCCCAGGAAAGCGATCCATTCCTTGCGATCCAGCAACCCATCGCCATTGGAGTCAGCCTTCCTTGCCGTCTCTCCAGCACACGCCGCATCCCGGGCCAGGCCTATTCCAGAAAGCAGGATGAATAAAATCAGGGGTTTCATATCGTTCAAGTAGACAGTCCCGTTGTCTGTGGAATCGGTTGCTCCGAAGAGGGTTGCCAAGAAAAAAGCTCAACGCGCCGCCGCATAGGCCCGCCCGCCCGCTCCCTTGACCCGGCCGGCCCCTTCGGCAATCAAATCGTAGTCGCGAACCGCATGGATCTTCACCTCGTGGAATTCGCCCACCGCCAAATCGGGGTCGACGTAAACCCGGCCGTCGATGTCCGGCGCGTCGGCCTGGGCCCGGGCCACCCCGGAAGTCTCGACCAGGACACGGAGGTTCTGCCCGACCCACTGCCCGTTGATCTCCGCCGCCAGTTCTTTCTGCAAAGCCATGGCCTCGTGCCAGCGCTCTTCTTTCACCTTCTTCGGAATCTGCCGGACCATCTTGGCGGCACGGCTGCCCTCTTCACGCGAATACTGGAAGATTCCCAAGCGCTCAAACCGGGTTTCACGGATGAAGGCCAGCAACTCCGCGAAATCCGCTTTTGTTTCGCCGGGGAAACCGACGATGAAGGTCGTGCGGAGGGCGATCCCCGGAATGCCCGCCCGGATGCGGGCAATGAGGTCGCGGATGTGCTGCCCGGAAGTCTCCCGGCGCATTTCCCCGAGCATGTGCTCGCTGATGTGTTGGAGGGGCATGTCGATGTAGCGGACCACTTTTTTGCAGTCGGCGATGGTGTGGATCAGTTCGTCGCTCCAATGGGCCGGGTGGGTGTAGAGGAGACGGACCCAAAAGTCGCCGGGCAGGGCTTCAATTTCCCGCAAGAGGGTGGTGAGGGCCGCGCCCTTGGAGGAATCGACCGGCTGGCGCGGGGAGGCTTTTTCCTCCCAAAGGTCCATGCCGAAGTAGGTCGTGTCCTGGGAAATGAGGTTGATCTCCTTGACCCCCTCGGCGACCAGCTGCCTGACCTCGCGCACGACGGAGTCCACGGTGCGGCTGCGATGCCGCCCGCGCATCCGCGGGATGACACAGAACGAACAGGGGTGGTTGCAACCCTCGGCGATCTTGACGTAGGCGTAGTGTTGGGGGGTCAGACGGAAGCGCGGGGTGTCGTAGTCCGGGATGTAGGTCGGACGCTCGGTGACGAAGTTCTCCGGCGCCCCGTCTTCATCGCGGTCGTGGGCGCAGACTTTTTCCACGATGGGCACGATGTCCTTGATCTGATCGAGGCCGATGAAGGCATCGACCTCGGGCATGGAGGACTTGAGTTCGCCGGCGAAGCGTTGGGCCATGCAGCCGGCGACGATGATCTTCTGGCCGGTGTGGTTCTTGCGCAGGCCCCGCGCGCGGTGGGCCTCGAGGATGGCGTCGATGCTTTCCTCCTTGGCGGAATCGATGAACGAACAGGTGTTGACGATGATGACATCGGCCTTCCCGGCATCGGGGGTCATGGTCATCCCTCCTTTTTGGAGGTGGCCGACCATGATCTCGGAATCGATCAGGTTTTTGGCACAGCCGAGGGAGATCAGGCCGACTTGGATCGTTTCATCCGACATAAGGGATGAAGTATAAGCGGAACTTGCAACGACAAGCGACGATTTTCCGATTCGTCATGCAAAAGTCAGGTGCCAAAGGTCGCGGATTGTGCTAGCCATTGGAGCGTGAAAAACACCCTGCTTGCCTTGCTCCTCGTTCTGCTCATGCCCCTGATGCTCAGCGCCACACCCTTTACCGACAAATTGGAAAGTGCGCTGGTCCATCTGGACGGCAGGAAAGTGGCGGCCAGTCCGGCCGGTGCCCTGGCCAACAAGAAGGTGCTGGCTTTCTACTTTTCCGCGCACTGGTGCCCGCCTTGCCGGGCCTTCACCCCGGAACTTTCCAAGGATTACAAAAAACTGTCCAAGAAGTATCCCGGGTTTGAATTGATCTTTGTCAGCAGCGACCGTTCCGCAGAAGACATGGCCGAATACATGGACTGGGGGAAAATGGAATTCCCGGCCCTGGCCTACGACAAAAAGGACAGCTTCCCGATCCTGCGCAAGCTCTCCGCCCAGGGCATTCCCTACCTCGTCGTCACCGACGCCGATGGCAAGGAGCTGGCCGGTCGTGGCTCTTCCGAATGGGTCCACCCCTCCGAAATCATGCCAAAGCTGGAAGAGATCCTGAAAAAGGGCGGCTGAACATGCCCGACCAGCCCGGGCAAACGGCTGCTTCATTCAGCTGGACGACGCGCAAAAAGCTCATGCCGCCGAGCCTTTTCAATTATTTCCTCTAATAGATCTGGATTTTCGAGCTCACGTCCGCTAATTTGGAAGGGAAAGGAAATCCATGCCCACGCCGCCGTTTGTCTATCAAAAGCCCTTCCCCCTCGGAGCCGATGACACACCCTACCGTCTGTTGAGCAAGGAGGGCATCTCCACCTCGACCTTCGAGGGCAAGACCATCCTCAAGGTCGAAGCCGATGCCCTGGCCTTCCTGTCCTTCCAGGCCTTCCACGACATCAATTTTTTCCTCCGCCCGGCCCACTTGAAACAAGTGGCGGCCATCCTGGACGATCCCGAAGCCTCGGACAACGACCGCACGGTGGCGCTGACCCTTCTCCGCAACGCGGAAACCGCCGCCCTCGGCATCCTGCCCTTCTGCCAGGACACGGGCACCGCCACCATCATCGGCAAGAAAGGCCAGCAGGTCTGGACCGGCGGCCACGATGAAGAGGCCCTCTCCCGCGGCGTATACGATGCCTACACCAAGGAAAATCTCCGCTACTCCCAGAACGCCCCACTCACCATGTGGGAGGAAAAAAACACCGGCACCAACCTCCCGGCCCAGATCGACCTCTACGCCACGGACGGCGACGCCTATGAATTCCTCTTCGTGGCCAAGGGCGGAGGCTCGGCCAACAAAACCTTCCTCTACCAGGAAACCCGCGCGACGGTTGTCCCGGGAAAGCTCGAACAGTTCCTCACGGAAAAGATGCTCACCCTCGGCACCGCCGCCTGTCCGCCCTATCACCTTGTTTTCGTCATCGGCGGCACCAGCGCCGAGGCCTGCCTGAAGACCGTCAAGCTGGCTTCGGCCAAATACCTCGACTCCCTCCCCACCCAGGGCAACGAACTCGGCCAGGCCTTCCGCGACCTTGAAATGGAAGCCCGCATGCTCAAGCTGGCCCGCGAGTGCGGCATCGGCGCCCAGTTCGGCGGAAAATACTTCGCCCTCGATGTCCGCGTCGTCCGCCTGCCCCGCCACGGGGCCTCCTGCCCGATCGGCATCGGCGTTTCCTGTTCGGCCGACCGCAACATCAAGGCCAGGATCAACGCCGACGGCATTTTCATCGAACAACTCGAATACGAGCCCGGGAAATACATCCCGGAAAAATTCCGCCGTCTTTCCCGCAACGGCCAGGCGGTCCAGATCGATCTCAACCGCCCGATGGATGAAATCCGCGCCGAGTTGTCCAGGCATCCCGTCACCACCCCGCTCGAACTCACCGGCACCATCGTGGTCGCGCGCGACATCGCCCACGCCAAGCTCAAGGAACGCCTCGACAAAACCGGCGACCTGCCCGACTACTTCAAGAAACACCCGGTCTACTACGCCGGTCCCGCCAAAACCCCCGCCGGTTATGCCTCCGGCTCCTTCGGTCCCACCACCGCCGGCCGGATGGACAGCTACGTCGACCAGTTCCAGGCCAAGGGCGGAAGCATGGTCATGATCGCCAAGGGCAACCGCAGCAAGGCCGTGACCGACGCCTGCAAAAAACACGGCGGCTTCTACCTCGGCTCGATCGGCGGCCCCGCCGCCATCCTGGCCAAGGAAAACATCAAGAAAGTCGAGCAGTTGGAATACCCGGAACTGGGCATGGAGTCGGTGTGGAAAATCGAGGTGGAAAACTTCCCCGCCTTCATCCTCGTCGACGACAAGGGCAACGATTTCTTCCAGAACATCGCCGGCTGCGCCGTGTGCGCTCCCCATTGATATAAACAGAAGCTAACAAAGGCATCAAAGCAAGGCAGTAAGAGGTTTTTTGATTCTGAAAAACACTTCACCGGGTCGAAGTTAGACACCCCCCATCCCCGGGCTTGCTTTGTTACCTTCGTTATCTTCTGTTCCATTGTTCTTTTATTTGCACTTGCCCCATGAGTGCGGGTCTCACTAACCTTTTCTCTAAAGGGGTTTGTGATGGTATTTTTTCTCTTTATCCTGACGGTCTTTGGAATCGTGGCGTGGTGGAAGGGCCGGAGCCTTCGCGAGGAAGTCGAACAACTCAAACATAAAGTCGAAGATCTACGCATCGAACTGAAAGAACTCAGGCAGGGAGGTCTTCCTCCCATGATCCACAAGCCTACCCCGCAAGAAAGGCCCACACCCGCCCCGGTCCAAACCAAAGTGTGGACACCCCCTGTTCCAGAAACCCATTGGCCGCACGATCCAGATCCGACAGCCACACCACCCCCACAGTCAGCAGAAGCCCAAGCGTCGCTTACACCCCCGCTTCCCACTTCTTCTGAACAACCCGCCAAGAAGTTTGTTCCGCAGTGGGAAAGAACGGAAGAACCCTCTCCTCCTTCGGGCCCATCGGCTTCGTTTGAGCCCTACGATTGGGCAGGTCTTTTCCGCCGGTTGCATCTTTTGCCCCCGGAAAAAGAGTGGACCGAGGCCGGCCTGGCCGGATGGTGGACCACACGGGTCGGTATCCTCCTCGGCATCATCGCCGCTGTCTTCTTCGCCGTTTATGTCTCCCACCAATCCCCACCCTGGGTCCGCTGGGTCGAATTATTGGCCGTCGCGCTCGGGGTTTCCTATTGGGGCTTCCGCCTGACCCGACCGAAGGACGAAACCGCCGAAACCACCAAGGGCTACGGCGAGGTCGTGCTCGGGGGCGGATTGGCCATGCTTTATTTTTCCGCATTCGCCGCCTATGCCCTGGCACCCGTCCGGATCGTGGAATCACCCATGGCGGGCGTTTTATTACAAATCTTTGCCGCTATGGGATTCTTTGCCCTGGCTTGGGCGGCCAGGTTGCGGGTCGCCGGAACCTTCAGCATCCTCGGTGGATTGTTGGCCATCGGATTTGCCCAATACCACGGCTTCCACGGTTTTGCCCTTCTGGCCACTGTATTGCTCGCCGCCGCCGGACCCGGCTTGTTGCTTGGACGCGGTTGGATCCTGCCCGCCCTGATTTCGTTGGTGGGTACTTACATCCTCGGCGGCACACTGATCCTTTCGGGCAAGGCGCAATCCGCCCTGCTATTCAGCACATGGCTGGCGGTGGTCTGGTTCATCCACGTGGCCGCGCCCTGGCGGGGCCATGCGCGGGGGAACTGGCCCTTCAACCGAATTCTGGACCGCTTCTGGACCACGGCCAACACCTCGGGCGTCCTCGCCCTAGCTTGGCTTTTTAGCCACCACGCCGGCGATACCTACTTTAAACCTTTCGCTTTGGTGGCGTCCATTATCGCCCTCTCTGCCGCCTACGTCCTCCGCCGCCGGATGCCGGACCCTTATTTCGAGGCCAACTATTACCTCAAAGGATCCTTCCTCTTCACCACTTGGCTGCTGCTGACCCTCGAAGGACCTGCCCGTTGGGTTTCGCTGGCTCTGCAATCTGCCAGCCTCCTATTCTCGTGGTGGCGACAATCGGGGCGGGTGCGCGAGTTCGCCTTCCTGGCCATCTGGTCGCTGGCTTGGGTCTGGGCCCTCATGGCCATGATCTGGCGCTTGGGAGATTCCCTCTTCCCGGCATGGAGCGGGGAAATCGCCCGCCATGCCTTTCTGCTCACGGCGTTGGCCACGGCCGCCCTGTATCACCGGCGCAAGGTCGGCATCAACCCGGCAACCCGTGACGTCTCGTGGAATCTATCCTGGCCGGCCACCGGTATTTTTCTGGTCGGTCTTCTCGGCGCGATCACCGGCACCAGTTACCTGCGGGGTGAAACCTCACTGGCTTTCGGTGTAGTGACCCTGGTGCTCATGGGAGGCGTGGTCTTGGCGACCCGTGCACCCCTGGCGTGGGCAGCACCAGCCCTGGTGCTCATCGCGGCCACGGTACGCTTTGTCTTCGGTGATTTCAACCAAGCCTATGCCCATCCCGGTGAACTGGGATTGATCCATGGCGGATTATGGGGATTGCTGGCCTGTGGCGTATATCTCGCTCCCGCATCCCGCATCGAGCCCACCCGCCGTTTTTTGGCATTGTATCTGAGCTTCGGCATCGCTCTGGCCTGTGGCCTGTTGGGCAGTGCCCGTTCCCTTTTTCTGGAACATCCGCAGGAATATCCCGTTGTGCTGGCCGCGACCTGGGGCGTGTTGGTGACCGCACTCACCCAACTGCTCGGCTTGGCCGCTCCGGCAATCAAAAGACGGGGGGTGTCACCATGGTCCCTCGCTGCGGGTGGAGCGGTATTCTCCCTCTTGTGTATCTCCACGGGTGGGCTCGTCATACCGGCCATCACACTCGGCTGGATGGCCCTCGCCGGCAGTCTGGCCACCGTTTCCGGCTCGCGCGAGCCCCGCACCTTATGGTGGACCTTCGGATTGGCCGCCATGGGATGGTTGCATATTGTTTTCTTAAGTAATGATTACAATCCAGGCAAAGCGAGCGCGACTTTATCAGCACTTCTCTCTCTGCTTTGGGCCCTGGGCGCCTGGAGAGTCCGGCCCCTGGGGGGCAGTTCTCGGGAGTCGCTGGTCTATTGGCTCATGGCGGCTGTGGCTGCGGTCTTTTTGTGTTTCCAACACATGCCCGCCCCCTGCGCCTTCACAGTCCTCGCCCTCGGCGCCGCCGGATTGGCCTTCGCATCACAACGGGAATCGCTCCGCGAATTGCGCGGCATCTGGCCCCTCCTCGGAATGGCTGGATGGCTCCATCTGGCGGTATTTCTTGGATTGCCCCATCTGCCCCAACATGCGCTGTCGTGGTGGCTGGCCGCGGTTGCGGTCATGGGCCTGCTGGCCATCGAGGCACGGTTCAGGGATGCCGCGGATCCTATCCTATTACGCATCTGGAACCAAAGCTGGGCGGCTTTGGCCGGGGCCTGTATTTGGTTTTACGTCGGTTCATGGGCCCCTCCCGAACCCTGGCGCCCGGCTGTATTGGTCGTTGGAGCCGTTCTTCTGGTTTGCGCCTCGTGGGCCTTTGCTTCCCTCCCAGCGGGGATCATGGCTGTTCTTGTTTGGGTTGGCGCGGCCCTGATTGTTTTGCTGATCCGGGATGCGGGGCTTGATGCCCAGCCATTCTGGATATCGGCGGTGTTGGTCGCCGTAGCCGGTTTGTTCCAGGGTTATGCCCTGAAACGCTCCCATCCGGAATCAACCCCAACGTTCTCCCATTGGTTCCACGCCGTGGCTCCGGCCGGACTCATCATGATTCTGGCCATTACCCCGAATTTGGGGGTCGATGCCTATGGAACCGTTCTCTGGGCGGTAGCGGGTGTGGTGGTGCTTGCCTTTGGTTTTGCTGCCCGCCTCAAACCCTATCGACTCACCGGTCTGGCACTGCTCGCCCTGGGCATCGTCCGCCTCTTCTTTCACGACTTGGACAATACTTTCCACCGCATCATCGCCTCGGCCGCGCTGGCCGTGTTGCTGGTGGGCATCGGGTTTTCCTACAACCGCTTCCGCCGGTGGTTGGAATAAATCCAAGTACGGACGATTGAACAGGAGGCAACAGAGATAACAGAGCAATCCAGGGAAAGGGCAGGCATGGCGTTAAATTCCATTCTCTCGACGGTTTCTTTTCCAAAAAATCAACATGTGACTTGCTCTGTTTCCTCCGTTACCTCCTGTTCAAACCCTCACTCCATCACCATCTGCAGTGTCCGGCTGGTGTTGACCAAGCGGGAGGCGACCATGCGCAGCATGCACTGGTGGAAGGCCGAGGCCAGGGCGGGTTGTTCCACTTGCAAACGATCGAGAGTATCCCGTCCCATGCGGAAGAGCACGCAATCCACATCGGCCAGGATGGACGCGGTACGGGGTTCCCCCAGGTAGAGGCCGAGCTCGCCCACCACGGCCCCGGGATTCATGCTCCGCAAACGGACATCGGGTTGATTGGCGGACTCCAGTTTGACCGTCAGGCGACCCTGCTCGAGGAAGAAGAGCGCGTCCGATGGCTCGCCTTGCCGCAGCAGGCGGGTCCCGGCCGGCACTTCGATCCGATCGAGGTAGGGCTTGAGTGCATCCGGACGGACCGGCCCCACCGGCCAGGTCAAGGCCAGGCGCGCAAACAAATCCATTGCCGCCGCAGGGCCGCCATCCCCTGCCTGCTTCCAAAGCAACCGGTCTTCGCACCACTCCAATGCATGATCGCGGTCCGGATGGACACTGACCCGTGGGTCGTTGGCGGTGTCCAACCCGGAAAGACGCATCTGCTCCAGGATGCGGGGCGCCACCCCACAAAGGATGAGGGTCACCTCCGAGGCGGCGACGAGGTCGCGCAATCGCCGCAGCGATAGGACCGCGGAAGAATCCAAGCCGTAAACCCGGGTGAAATCGAGGACCACGTATTCCACCGGCTCGCCGCCGCCCGGGGCCAGGCGGTCGCGGATCTGGCCCAACAGGCTGCTGGCCGAACCGAAGAAGATGAACCCCTGCAGCCGGAGGATGTAGATCTTGGCACCGTTTTCGCGCAGCAGGGCCTGCTCCTGCGGCGAACGGTCGACATTGCTGCGTTGTTCCGCCCCACTGAGCACATGGGTGACGATGCGGACGCGGCTGTAATTGACCACGAAGAGCAGAGTGGCGATGAGCAACCCCACCATCACGCCCTGGAAGTATCCCGAGGAAGCAATCACCCCGAGGATCGCCACCACGGCGGCATAATCGGTCCGCGGCAGTTTCCACCAGGCCAGGACCAGCCACTCGTGGAGGAAGATCAGACCCAAATACAGCAGCAGTCCGCTGAGGACGAACTTGGGCAGGTAGCCGATCCAATGCATGTTACCAGCCAGACAGACCAGACAGACCGCCACCATGCTCACACCGACCAGGCGCGAACGCCCCCCGGCCTCACGGACCAGGCGGGAAAGGCTGAGCGAAGTGAATCCCACCATGCCGCCGCAGAGCCCGGCCAGGAGGTTGCCGACACCGAGGGTGCGCAATTCATGGTTGAGGTCGCTTTCGCGGCTGGACTCGACATCGAGGGCGCTGGAATTGAGGAGGATGGACACGGCCGAAGTCAGGGCCACGGCGGTGAAGGCCCCGCCCATCTGGAGAACCCGGAACCAATCGGCCTGCTGCAGGACTTCGAAAAAGCCCGGCCACTGCACGCCTTCCCACGCCACCAGGGTGATCAACCAGCCGTGGGCCCGGGCATAATCCAGGGTGTGCCCCGTGGCCAGCAGCCAGACATAGAAGAGCCCGACGTTGAAAAGAAGGAAGCCCGGCAGCACGGACCAATGACGGAAGAACCGCTGCAGCGCAAAAAGCCCCACCCCGAAGCAGGCCACCGGGAACCACGGAAGGATCCCACCCTGGAGAAAAAGACCCGGCAGATTCGACCAATTGAACGCGACCCCGGTGGCGGCACGCACGGAACCGGCAACCAGCAACCACCCGGAGCCCGCCAAGAATCCGCCAATCACCGGATAGGGAATGAAGCGGATCAGGTTCCCGAGGCGGAACCGCCCCAGGCCGTAGACCAGCAACCCGGTGAACAACGTCGAGAGCGCGATGCTCACCGCCAGGGTGGCGAAGATGCGCCCGGGCGGTGCGACCTCGCCCATCACGGCCACGAGGGCCGCAGACATGAAACCCAGGATGGGCGCGATGCGGTCCTGGGGGATGCACACCTGGTCGGAAAAGGCCCCGTTGAGGACACTCCAGAGACCGATGACCACCGCCGAAACCAGGGCCAGGGTCACCCCCCAGATGGCATAAGGCGCCAGCACCCCGTTGAAGATGAGAAGGCTGTACGAACCCGCCAAAGCCAGGGTCATCAGGCCCACCAGCAGACCCGCCAGAACATCCGCCATTCCGCCACGGAATTTCAGGCTTTTGAACAGAGGTTCGTGGGCTGCTTCTGACATTGGACCCCATACCCTGACGAAGCTGGAGCGGCCATCAAGTGTTTTGATGCGTCATTTCAGCGACTTTTCAAGGCACGGGGGACGGCCAGCCATTCCCGGCGCTCCGCCGGGGAAAATTTTTCGATGGCGTAGCGCAACATGGTCCGGGGCATGCAGGGCGTGTGGACCCGTAGAAATTTCCGCAGGGCGTCCGGCTCCCGCTTCCCGGCCTCGCGCAACATCCATCCACAGGCCTTGTGCATCAAGTCGTGGCCGTCGCCCAGAAGGATCTTGCTCAAGCGGAAGATGTCCGCCGTTTGCCCCCGGCGGATGAAGGCATAGGTCGAAACCACCGCGATGCGCCGGGTCCACAGGTGGGGCGAGCGCGCCATCCGGTCCAGCTGGCCCCGCGGACGGTCGAGCAAGTGCGCACCGACAATGTGATAGGCGGAAACGTCCACCAGATCCCAGTTGTTGATCCATTTTCTTTCCCGGAGGTAGAGCTGGAAGATGCGGGCCCGCGTGGGGTCGTCGCCCCGTGGGTAGACCCGCACCCAGACCATCAGGGCCAGCATACGTTCCTCATGGATGCGGGAATGGAGCAGGGGCAGCACGTCCTCCGGTTGGAGACCGTCGCCGGTTGCCGCGATCCGCCGCATCTCCGGCACGCTCACGCCGATGAACCGGTCCCCCTCGGCGTATTCACCCGGCCCGGTCTTGAAGAATGCCGACAGTTCCGCCACCCGCTGCGGACGGGCGGCAGCTTTCAATGCGCGGCGGAGGAGGCCGATCGATGGGGCGGCTTTGGGTTTCATGGGCCAAGGATCCTTTCAGGTTCGTAGTCCGGTGTCGCTCCCGATTGGCTGGCGATCCATTCCCCCAAGCGGCAGGCCCGGGCGAGAATTTCTCCCGCGGGGAGGCCCGCCAGCAGGCCGTCGATCAGCGCCGCCAGGAAGGCGTCGCCCGCCCCGACCGTATCCACCACGGTCACGGGTCGGCCGGTCTCCTGCGACCACACCCCATTCCACCACAAACCCGCCCCATGGGCCCCGGCCGTCACACAAACCCCGGCCACCCCCGAATCCGACGCAATCCTCCGGGCATTTCCCTCCCAATCCATCGCCTCTCCCCCGGTCCAACGGGCGGCTTCTTCGTGGTTGCATTTGATCACCCCCGCGCCCAGATCAACTGCCAGCGAGCGGACCCGGTCCAAATCATCAAAAGGCGCGCGCAGGTTCACATCGAAAACCAACAGGGCACCTTCCCCCATGGCTTTCCGGAGTTTCGTGAGGGATTCCCGATTGGAAGCCGATCTTTGGGCCAGCGATCCGAACACCAACGCCGGGGAGGTCGCCGCCCGTGACAAAATCTCCGCAGTCAGTGGAATCTCGTCCCAAGCCACCCCCTGCCGGATGGTGTAAAGCGCATCGCCCCGTTCATCGATGAGGACTTCGACCGACCCGGTCGGAAAGCGGGGGGATTTCGCCACGGCGACGGTCGATACGCCCCGATCCCGGAGGAATTGCAGCAGGTCCTCCCCTGCGACATCGTCCCCCACGGCACTGACGGGGAGGGCCGGACGCCCCAAGCGGTTCAGGTGGAAGGCCACATTCATCGGCGCCCCGCCCGGGCGCCTTCCCGTGGACAGCTCATCCCAGAGCATTTCCCCGAAGCAAAGAACCGGCCCGGGATGCGACGACATCCTCCTTGGCTAGAGTCCTTTCCCTTCCATGGCCAGCAGATCCCGCTCGTTTCTCTTACCCAAAACAGAATCAACTGAGAGACAGAATCAACGGGAGGGCGAGGCTCCTGCCGAGCCGGTTTGTTGTCAATCTTCCAAGGCGGCTCAGCAGGAGCTTCGCCCTCCCGTAAGGCACTTTGTCGTCCCCACGTTTCTCTCAATCGTTCTCATACTCGCTCTCGTTCTCTCCCTCCCCTGAAGATCAAGATGAGACACAGGGGGAAAAGGATTCCCCAGCTACAAAAACGCAGGACCCAGATTTTCCTTTTGTAGACGGGGATTCCCATCCCCGCTGCCAACAGTTGCCACCCGTTTCTCTTACCCAAAATAGAATCAACGGGAGGGCGAGGCTCCTGCCGTGCTGGTTTGTTGTCAATCTTCCAAGAGCGGCTCAGCGGGAGCTTCGCCCTCCCGTAAGGCACCTTGTCGTCCACTCGTTTCTCTTTATCGTTTTCGTTCTCTCCCTCCCCGAGAGATCGAGAAGGAGAAAGAGTACGAGAACGATGACGGAATCAACCACACACGGCTCTTAACCGACTTGCACCCTGCCGCGCAGCGGTTAAATCAAGAATATGCCCGTTCCCCGCCCCGGTCTCATCCTTTCCCTGATCCTGGGTGCCGAATTGGCCGCTTTTGTCATCCTTTGGCTGACCGGAAGCCTCGAACGGCTGGGTCCGACGCTCGTCGCCGTCATCATGATCGCCAACCTCCTCTTCATCCTCTTGGCCGCGGCCAGGATCGCCCGCTCCCGCCGACCCCCTTGTCCCCCCGGCGGAAACCGGTAAACTCTACAGATGTTGCTTCCCCCCCGGCGCCCGTCCGTTTATTTTACTGCGCTTCCATGAGCGACCCCATCCACCACGAATGCGGCGTGGCCCTCGTCCGCCTGCTGAAACCGCTCTCCTACTACTACGAGAAATACAACACGCCGCTCTGGGGCTTCATCAAGTTGTTCCTTCTCATGGAGAAACAACACAACCGCGGCCAAGACGGCGCCGGCATCGCCGCGGTCAAACTCGATGTCCCCCCGGGCTTCCCCTACATCTTCCGCGAGCGCGAGATGAAGTCGAATCCGCTCGACCGGATCTTCGACGCGCAGTTCAAGGATTACGCCAAGCTGGTCCGCAAGGGCATCGTCCACCCGGAATTCGCCCAGTCGGTGAAACAAAACTTCGACTACGCCGCCGAGATCTACCTCGGCCACCTTCGCTACGGCACCTCCGGGGGCTACAACATCCATTCCTGCCATCCCTACTTCCGCCGCAGCAACTGGCCGACCAAAAACCTCGTCCTGGCCGGCAATTTCAACATCACCAACAACGAGGACCTCAACCAGGACCTCATCGACCACGGCCAGCACCCGCTCTTCGACACCGACACCCAGACCCTCCTGGAAGGCATCGGCTTCCACCTCGACCAGGAACACGACGCGCTCTACCGCAAATTCCGCGACGACGGCCTCAAGGGCGCGGAAATCGCCCGTCGCATCAGCGAGGAACTGCGCGTGCTGGAAATCATCCGCGTGGCCTCCCGCGGATGGGATGGCGGTTATTCTCTGGCCGGGCTCATCGGCAACGGCGATGTCTTCGCCGTCCGCGACCCCAACGGCATCCGTCCGTTCCACTGGTTTGCCAACGACGAGGTCATTGCCCTGGCCTCGGAACGCGCGCCCCTGCTCACAGTGTTTGATCTCGAACAGGACCAGGTGAAAGAAGTCGAACCCGGCACCGCCCTGATCATCAAAAAGAGCGGCCAGGTCAGCATCGACCGCTTCCAGGATCCCGCCCCGCTCAAGCAGTGTTCCTTCGAACGGATCTACTTCTCCCGCGGCAACGACCCCGACATCTACGCCGAGCGCAAAAAACTCGGCGCCCTCCTCGTCGATCAGGTCATGGAAGAATGCGGGCGCGACTTCGACCACACCGTTTTCAGCTTCATCCCCAACACCGCCGAAATCGCCTACTACGGTTTGCTGGCCGAACTCCGCCTGCGCCGCCGACTGGAAGTGCGCGACCTCATCCTGGATGCGGCCAAGAAGGGCCAGTTGGACGAAAACTTCCTCGACCCGCTCATCATGCACGGCTGGCCCCGCGCGGAAAAGCTGGCCCACAAGGACATCAAACTCCGCACCTTCATCAGCCAGGAAAGCGACCGCAACCAGCTCTCCTCCCACGTTTACGACATCTCCTACGGCACCCTCAACTCCGGCGACACCCTGGTCTGCGTCGACGACTCCGTTGTCCGCGGCACGACCCTGAAAAATTCCGTCATCAAGATTCTCTCCCGCCTCAACCCCAAGAAGATCGTCATCGCTTCCACTGCCCCGCAAATCCGCTACCCCGACTGCTACGGCATCGACATGTCCCAACTGGGCAAGTTTATCGCCTTCCAGGCCGCCGTCTCCCTGCTCAAGGAACACGGGCAGGAGGATGTCCTGCGCGAGGTCTATCAACTCTGCACCGCCCAGGCGGAGAAAAAGCCGGTGGAAATGCAGAACCACGTGAAGAAAATCTACGACCGCTTCACCACCGTGGAAATTTCGCGGCGCATCTCCCAACTGGTCACCCCCAAAACCGAGACCTGGAAGGGCGAGGTCTTGATCGTCTTCCAGACCATTGAGAACTTACACAAGGCTCTGCCAAACCATTCCGGCGACTGGTATTTTACCGGGAAGTATCCCACCCCCGGCGGCTACAAAGTCCTCAACCAAGCCTTCATCAACTACTACGAAAACTCCGCCAGCAACCGGAGTTATTGAGACAGGAAAGGCGGTTTTTCACCGCGAAGAGCGCTAAGGCCGCGAAGTCATTCGGACTTGTGCAAGGCGACTTTTTGATTCACTGATCAGTGAGCCTCAGTTGATCCCCGATTCTTATCGGGGTTGAACTGCTTTATAAAGCCCTCAATGCCAAAAGTTTCTTCTTCGCGTTCTTCGCGTTCTTCGCGCGCTTCGTGGTAAAGCTAATGCATTGTTCCGGCTAAGAGCCTATCCGGAAACCCCCGTGGCCCGCATGATTTTCTGGAAAAAATGTCATGGGCAGGTGAACGTAACTCTTTAAACTCAAAGCATGACTCAAGAACAGCGTGATCTCACCAAACGCCAAATCGGCATTTGGAAAGAGACAGGCGAACTCCTCGATCAAATCAAGTGGGAGGATCTTCGCAATCTGTCAGAGGAACAGTCGGCGCGTGATTTTGCCGGCCTCGATTGTGACAGCTCGCTCATTTGGCGGGCGCCTGATCGCGAAGACGGAGCAGGCCTGATCGAACAGCAGCGCTGGTTCAAAAAAGCCCATGCTGCTCGGTAAAGTCATTGAGGCAGCCCTGGAGCTTCAGGAAGTTTAATGCCAGCGCTGGCATAGCGCGCAAATACATCTGCCCCATCCCAGTCAACAGGCATTGCGGAACGCAGACCGGACGAGTTGAGTAAGTCATGCTCCTCGCGTGTGACTAAGCGGACCCCCTCACTTGACTTCCGTCGCCGTAAAACATAGTATGACGACATGATCAAAACGATCAGCAAAATCGGCAACTCCCAGGGCATCATCTTCGACGCCGCCCTGATGGAGATGGCTCACCTCAAGACCGGGGACGAAATGACGGTCTCGGTGCACGAAGGAGGGACCATCACCCTGACCCCGCTGCATCCGCGCGTCTCCCCGGAGGAGGTCACCCAGGTCATCCAGGAAACCATGAAGGACTATTCGAGGACGATGAAACGCCTCGCATGAGTGCCAAGCCCGGGAACTGCTTCCATCTGACCGTCGACATCGTGCGCGAGATCCACGCCGCAGCCATCGACCAATTTGGAGGCTCGGACGGGGTGCGTGAACCGGCGCTCTTGGAATCGGCCGTAGCCGCCCCCCAAGCCACGTTTGCGGGGAATTCCCCCTACGCCGATCTGATCGAAGTCGCGGCGGCCTATCTGTTCTACTTGTGCCGGAACCACCCGTTCATCGATGGCAACAAGCGTGCCGCCCTCGGTGCCTGCCTGGTTTTCCTCCGGCTCAATGGCCTCCATCCCGAGAAAGACGGTCCCGAATGGGAAGCCCTGACCCTCGACGTCGCCGCCAGCCGGATTGATCGTGATGACACCACGGCGCGGTTGCGGAAACTCCTGAAACCATAACATCATGAATAAGCCCGTGCCCTCCGGTGCGCTTGCATCCTAAGCATTGCTGTTTAATCAACTACTCGTTCTCGTACTCTTTCTCATTCTCGTGCTCTCGGGGTTAGAGAGAACGAGCACGAGATCGAGTAAGATTAACGAGATAAGAACGCGATAAATCACAAAGAAATCCCCATGAAAGCCCCGACCCCTCTGACCCTTTCCTTATCTCTTTTCTTACTCCTCATCGCCGCGGCCTGTTCCAAGCCACCGGCTGCTCCCTCCGCAGGCCAAGCCACCACCGGCACGGTCCAGCATGTGGTCGTCTGCTGGCTGAAACAACCGGGCGACCCCACCGCCCGCGCCCAACTCATCGGCACTTCCCTCGGCTTCAAGGACCTGCCCGGGGTGGTCGATGTCCAGGCCGGCACCCCGCTCCCCTCGGACCGGCCGGTTGTGGATGATTCGTTCGATGTCGCCCTCACCATGACCTTCCGCGACGAAGCCGCCCTGCGCGCTTACGAAAACCACCCCGCCCACAAGAAAGCGGTGGAAGATGTGCTCAAGCCTCTGGTGGCCCGCTTCGTGGTTTATGATTTTGTTAGCCCCTGAGAGGGAAAGGCTTTGAACCACGAAGACGCAAAGACACAAAGATCGGAAAAGGGGTATTTGGGGGCCGTGCATCCGTGTTTTCAGAAGTTACCAATCTGATCTCTTTCGCGTCTTCGAGTCTTAGTGGTTAATTAACGGCCTTTTGCCAGCATCATACGTTTGCATGTCATTTCGGTTTTTGTCTTGTATTTCTTATTTCGTCTTATAAGCTCTGATCATGATCACCACCGTGACGACACGCGGCCAGACCGTCATCCCGGCGGATCTCAGACGCCAGTTCGGGATCGAGGACAACGCCAAGCTGGAGTGGATCGCCGACGGCAAGGAGATCCGGGTCATCCCCCTGCCCAAGGACACCATCCGCGCTTCCCGTGGCATCCTGGCCGGTGCGGCGTTGAATCTCGATCTGCTCAAGGAACGGAAGAAAGAACGTGCCCGCGGCTGAAGAACGCTACGTCCTCGATACTTCCGCCATCTTCGCCCTCTTTGGCGATGAACCCGGGGCGGCCGTCGTGGAAGAATCCCTGCGTTTAGCACAAAAGCGCAAGATCCTGCTTTACGGCTCCTTCGTCACCCTGGCGGAAATCCATTATATTTCCTCCCGCCGCTTCGGTTCGGAACAAGCCGATAAACTCCTCGCCCTGGCCCGCTCCTGGCCGGTGGAGTGGGTCCATTCGGACGAACCGCTCTGCCTGGCCGCCGCCCGGATCAAAGCCTCCACCCCGCTCAGTCTGGCCGATGCTTTCATCGCCGCCACCGCCCAGATCCACCAATCGACCCTGATCCATCGCGATCCGGAATTCGAGCCCCTCTCTTCCCTCATCACCCTCCAACCCTTGCCTCCGAAAAAATAGCCTATGCTCCCCGCCATCCTCATCCTCTGCGCCCTCATCCTCGTGCTGCTGGCGGCATTGGCTTACCTGGTTTCCCGACTGCCCTCCTCCCTCAGCCAATCCCAGGCCTCCCCGCTTTCCGATCTCCGCGCCGCCCTGGAAAAAAGCCTCGGCGACCAGAAGGCCGATTTCCGCGATGTCAACGCCGCCTCCGGCGAGCAGCTCCGCAAGATGATCCAGGATTCCCTCACCAACCAGCAACTCATCCTCGAGCAACGCTTCGCCGCCCTCCAGCAGCAGACCAACGAACGCCTCCAGGAGATCCGCGCCAACGTGGAAAAACGACTCCAGGACAACCTCGAACAGAACTTCGGAGCCTTCAAGGAAATGAGCGCCAGTCTGGTCTTATTGAAATCCAGCGCCGACCAGATGCTCAAGGTCAGCGAACAGGTGGGGGAACTCAACCACATCCTGGCCTCGCCCAAGCTTCAGGGGAATTTCGGCGAAACCGCCCTGGAAAAGCTCCTCCAGGACATCCTCCCGCCTTCGGCCTTCGAGTGGCAACCGCGCATCGCCGAAGGCCTGCAACCCGATGCCTCGATCAAGATCAAGAACGTCCGCCTCTGCATCGACGCCAAATTCCCCAAGGACCGCATCGCCGAAGTGCTCGATGCGGCCAAGGACGAGCCCGCCCGCGAACTGGCCCGCAAAGAATTGTCATCCGTCATCAAACTGATGGCCACCGACATTTCCAAGAAATACGTCCGCCCCGACCTCGGCACCGCCGACCAGGCCTTCTTGTTTGTGCCGAGCGAGAGTTTATTTTACGAAATTTTGAAGATGCCCGAGTTGATCGAGCATTGCCGGAAGGTCAAAGTGACGCCGGTTTCACCGAACACCCTGGCCGCCACTCTCTACGCCGTGGCCCTGGCCTTCCGGGGTTACGAGATGCAGGAAAACGCCAAGACCCTGCTCAAGGGCATCCAGGACATGGACCGTCATTTCCAGAATTTTAAGGAAGATTTCCTCAAAGTCGGCCAGCGCCTCCAGCAGGCCCAGGAGGACTACGGAAAGGCCGGCCGCGACCTCGAGCGCTTCGACAAAACCATCGCCAAACTCAAGGACGGCGAGGGCGGGCTGCAGTTGGAGGCCTAGATGCAGAATCGTCGCGACCAATGATATGCCCCATGGTCAATCCAACGGGTTGATGACATCTTTGAATCCAAAGCCGGAGAAATCTTTGGTGTTTCGGGTGTAAAAGCGCGTGACGCCATGGTGTCGAAGAGTGGCGGCCAATTGAGCATCGAAGGTCCTGCTTGCCGGAAAGCTGCTTTTTTCAAGCCAGGGATAAATCAGTTTCCACGCAGCTTCCTCATAACCGACATGGGCACAGCCGGCTTCCGCCCGGTAGAAATGGATCAGACGCGCAGCTTCACCTGCGGATCGCGGGCGCGCCAGCACCTTGGGGTTCCGCATGGCACGGTAAAACTCCAGCAACACTTGATCGACGATGATCCAGTCGCCCGGTTTAGCCAAAAGGAGATCGACCACCGCCCGTGCCCTTTCGTGCTCAGAACACGCGGTGTTGCTGGCATAAAGCAGGATATTCGTATCCAGGCTGTTCATCGGCCTTCGTATACCACGTCTCGCAGCTTTTCCGCAGAAACCAGGATCGCCCCGCCGTCAAAGGCCGGAGGTTCGACCCTGCGATCGGAGGAGCCCTCGGGCAGACTTTGCAGGTGGCGTTCAACCGCCCGGCGCACGATTTCGCTGACAGGCCGGTCTTCCCGGCTTGCCACCCGTCTCAACCGTCGCATGACTGGCGCGGGGAAAAGGATTTGTATCTTATCCATGTATCCATGTTATACATGGATACTAGAACGACAAGGCTTTCTTGGGCCGTTATGGATTTCCCCTTTGCGTCCTCCGCGTTCTTCGCGGTAAATTCCCCACCTTCCATGAGCCGCGCCAAAACCACCAAAGCCTATGCCGCCGCCGGGGTCGATATCGACCTCGGGAACAAGGTCAAATCAGGCATCCCCAAACTCATCGCCTCCACCCGCCGACCCGAGGTCCTTTCCCAGATCGGCGGCTTCGGCGGTCTCTTCCGGGCCAACTTCCCCAAGATGAAGGACCCCGTCCTGGTCAGCAGCGTCGATGGCGTGGGCACCAAGCTCAAGGTGGCCATCGCCATGAACAAACACGACACCATTGGTGGCGACTTGGTCAATCACTGCATCGATGACATCGCCGTCCTCGGCGCCGAACCGCTCTTCTTCCTCGACTACATCGGCACCGGGCGACTCGATCCCGCCGTCTTCAAACAGATCCTCACCGGACTGGCCAGAGCCTGCAAAGCCTCCCACTGCGCCCTCATCGGGGGTGAAACCGCCCAGATGCCTGGCGTTTATCACGGCGAAGATTACGACCTGGTCGGCACGATCATCGGCGTGGTCGACCGCCCGAAGATGATTGATGGCTCCAAAATCAAACCCGGCGACGTCGTCATCGGCCTGCCTTCCTCCGGGCTGCACACCAACGGCTACTCGCTCGCCCGTTCGGTGCTCTTCGACAAGATGCGTTTGACACTGGACTCGCCGGTGTCGGGAACGCGCCAGACCCTGGGGGAACTGCTCCTGGCCCCCCACCTCAACTACCAGCCCCTGCTCAAAAAAGTGGGCCAAAGCGTCACCATCAAGGGCCTAGCCCACATCACCGGCGGCGGCTTCATCGACAACATCCCGCGCGTCCTCCCCAAAGGCACCGGGGTGGAGATCTTGTCCGGAAGCTGGCCCGTGCCCCCCATCTTCCAGTTGCTGGCCAGCGGCGACTTCGTCCCGATGAACGAGCTCTACCAGGTTTTCAACATGGGCATCGGCATGACGGTCATCGTCAGCGCGAAAGACGCCCCCAAGACCCTCGCCCTGACCAAAGGCTACATCATCGGCCAGGTCACCAAGGGCAACCAGACGGTCAAACTCAAGTTTTGATGTGATCCCCACATCCCTAGTGAGCCCATTCTAACAAGCATCCCAACCAACCTCCTACTCCCCCAAAACTCACTTAGTCCTTCGCGCGCTTCGCGTCCTTCGCGGTAAAACTTCCCCATGAAAAACGCCCTCCTCTCCGTCTCCGACAAATCCGGCTTGCTCGAATTCGCGCAATTCCTGGCCGCGCGCAACGTCCGCCTGCTGTCCACCGGGGGCACGGCAAAAATGCTGCGCGAGGCGGGCCTGGCCGTCACCGATGTCTCGGACTTCACCGGCTTTCCGGAAATGATGGACGGCCGCGTCAAAACGCTCCACCCCAAGGTGCACGGAGGACTGCTCCACCTCCGCGACCACAAAGAACACGTCGCCCAGGCGGAAGCCCACGGCATCGAACCCATCGACCTCGTCGTGGTCAACCTCTACCCCTTCGAACAAACCCTGGCCAAGAAAGGCGTGGAGCACGACGAACTGATCGAAAACATCGACATCGGCGGACCTTCCATGCTCCGCAGTGCGGCCAAGAACTACCGCAGCGTCACGGTCGTCGTCGATCCGGCCGATTACGCCAGGGTGCGGGCCGAAATCGAGGCCTCCGGTGACACCAGCCCGGTCACGCGCGAAAAACTGGCCGCCAAAGTCTTCCGCCACACTTCACGCTACGACGCCCTCATCGGCCAATACCTGACCTCCAAGGCCGAGCCCGAGACGAAAGCCCTGCAGGAATCATTCACCGTCGGTCACCGCCTGGCCCAGCCCCTGCGCTACGGGGAAAACCCCCACCAGAAAGCCGCGCTTTACGGCCCATTCCACGACTTCTTCAAGCAGATCCACGGCAAGGAACTTTCCTACAACAACATCATCGACATCTCGGCCGCCGTGCAATTGATAGGCGATTTTCAAGGGGACGAGCCCGCACTGGCGATCCTCAAGCACACCAATCCCTGTGGTGCGGCCACCGGAAACTCACTCAAAGAAGCGTGGGAGAAAGCCTTCGCCACCGACCGCCAGGCCCCCTTCGGCGGGATCATCGTTGTCAACAAACCGATGGACGCCTCTTGCGCCGAGGCCATCGCGGAAATTTTCTCCGAAGTCATCATCGCCCCCTCTTACACCGAGGAGGCCCGGGCCGTGTTGATGAAAAAGAAGAACCTGCGCCTGATCGAAAACCATTACGCGGCAGCAGCGGGGGCCTATGATTTCAAATCCGTCACCGGCGGCATGTTGGTGCAGGAATCCGACACCATCGCGGCGAGCGAGACCGATTGGAAAATCGTCACAGAGCGCCAACCCACCGCCGAGGAAATGAAAGCCCTCCGCTTCGGCTGGCGCGTGGTCAAGCACGTGAAGTCGAATGCCATTGTTTACGCCGCGCACGACCGCACGCTCGGCATCGGGGCCGGCCAAATGAGCCGCGTGGATAGTTCGCGTATCGCTGTGTGGAAAGCGGGCGAGGCCGGCCTTTCCCTCGAGGGCAGCATCATCGCCTCGGATGCGTTTTTCCCCTTCCCCGACGGCATCGAGGCCGCGGCAGGTGCCGGAGCGACCGCGGCCATCCAACCGGGCGGAAGCGTGAAGGATGCCGAAGTCATCGCGGCCGCCAACAAGGCCGGCATGGCCATGGTCCTAACCGGGCGGCGCCACTTCCGGCATTGATTCCCATTCCTCCCCGTCAGGGAACGTTTTTCAGACCTTAAGCAACGGTCCCCCAGTTTGCTGCAGCGTTATGCGTATCACGTTTTTCGACCGATTCGGGCTCATCGGCACATATGCCGGCGCTTTGGCTTTCTATTTCCTCCTGGCCCTGGTGCCTCTCTTCATCCTCGCCGCCACGCTGGTCTTTCACGTGCTTCACATCGACATCGTGCCGCAATTGGAGGAAGTACTGCGCACGTTGTTGCCCGCCAGTCTCGAGGGCACCCCCAACCGGGTGGGCAAGGCTGTCCAGATGGGCACTTCGCGGGGTTGGTTCACACTGGGGTTTATCAGCACCCTTTGGGCCACCGCCAGTTTTATGAATGAACTGGCCAGGGCGATCCACCAGATCTTTGCCGACCGGATGGACGCCGCCGCCGGCGGATGGAGGCGCTGGATCAAATCCATCGGCCTGATGGGCGTCTGGTGCGGGGCCGTGGTCGGCGTAGCCGTGATTCTGCTCCTGGGCCACAGCATCCGCAGCGGCATCAGCACCCACTGGCCGGTTTTGGCGACTTTGGCCTCGGGCGGGGCCTCCCTGCTCCGCAGTTCCGTCACCCTGCTTCTGCTCTTCGTCTCGGTTCTCCTGACCTATTTGCTCGTGCCCCGCCACACACCCCGCTTCTCTGCGGCGGCCTGGGGGGCGCTCGGGGTGAGTTTGTGCTGGATTGTCATGGGGACGATTCTGGGGCGTGCCCTTCCCGTTCTCTGGAGCGGCAGCCCCCTTCCGGTGGCTTTCGGTTCCTTCATGGTGGCCATGTTCTGGGCCTACGCTTGCTGCTGGGTCCTGCTCTTCGGCGCGCTCCTCGTGGCCCGCTATGGCCAGTCTCATCCGTAACTATGCAGTTATTTACCGCGAAGAACGCTAAGTTCGCGAAGTTATACGGATTTTGGCTGGCAAAAACTCCATTCACCGATCGGTCAACCCGAATCCAAATGTCATGCAGTAGGATGACTTCATCATGTATTCCCAATCATGTGTTTCTGCTTCGCGTTCTTCGCCGCGTGAGGTCCCGTTCGGCGTGACCAACGCGGTGACGGGACGTTCTTCGTGGTGAACTGAATTGTTCCGGCTCAGAGCCTGTCCCGTTAAATTTCTTAGCGCCCTGCGCCTTCTTCGCGGTTAAATTACCCCATGGCCGACCGCCCCGAATTGCTCGCCCCCGCCGGGGACTGGGAGTGTGTGCGTGCCGCCGTGGCCAATGGGGCCGATGCCGTTTTTTTTGGACTGCCCCGGTTCAATGCCCGGCTGCGTGCGGACAATTTCACCGAAGCTGACCTCTCCCAGGTCGTCGATTTTCTCCACAACCACCGCAAAAAGGCCTACGTCACCCTCAACACTCTGGTCTTCACCAAGGAACTCCCGGATCTGGAGGACACCTTGCTGAAACTTCAGGAAGCCGGCGTCGATGCCATCATTGTCCAAGACTTGGGGGTGGCCCGGCTGGCCCGGCTGGTTGCACCCGACGTGGAAGTCCACGCCTCCACCCAGATGACCATCACCTCGCCGGAGGGCGCCCGTTTTGCGGCCTCCCTCGGTGTCACCCGCATCGTCCTGGCCCGTGAACTATCCATGCGGGAGATGGCCCGATTCCGCGACCCCGGATGCCCCCCTTTGGAGGTTTTCGTCCATGGGGCCCTCTGTGTGGCCTACTCGGGTCAGTGCCTGACCAGCGAGTCCTTGGGCCAGCGCAGCGCCAATCGCGGAGAATGCGCCCAGGCTTGCCGCCTGCCCTACCAATTGGTCGTGGACGGGGCAGTCAGGGATCTGGGCGACAAGCGCTACCTCCTCTCCCCGCAGGACCTGGCCGCGGTGGAACACATCCCCGAATTGATCCGCCTGGGAGTGGCCAGCTTCAAGATTGAGGGCCGGCTGAAGTCGCCGGAATACGTCGCCGCCGTCTGCCAGGTGTATCGGAAGGCCATTGATGCGGCACTGGCCGCATCGGAAGACGGAGGGCGGACGACGGAGGACCGCGGGAATACAGTCACGGATTCCGACCGCTATCAATTGGAGATGGCTTTTTCGCGCGGTCTCAGCAGTGGATGGATGCATGGGGTCAACCACCAGGAATTGGTCCACGCCCGCTACGGCAAGAAGCGCGGCGCCTTTCTCGGCTTGGTCGAGAGTGCGGGGCCCGACCACCTCAAACTCAAGACCTTCGCTTGCCGATTGCAGCCCGGAGACGGGTTGGTCATCGACACCGGGGGGGATACCGAGCACGAGCAGGGCGGGCGGGTTTATGAAATCCGTGGAACCCGGCTCTACTTCGAGCACGGCAAGATCCGCTTCCCCGACATTCCGATCGGGTCACGGGTCTGGAAGACCGACGATCCCCAACTCAACAAGGCCCTCCGCCAAACCTTCAGTCGCGAGATTCACCTTCCGGCAAATTCCATCGACGTCACGGTTTCTGGCAAAATGGGCCAGCCCCTCCGCTTGTCCTGTTCCGGTGTGACCGTTACCTCGCAAATTCCGTTGCAAAAAGCCGAGAGGCGCCCGCTGAGTGAACAAACCCTGCGCGACCAATTGGGAAGGCTCGGAGGCACCCCGTTTTCTCTGGGCAAACTGGACCTCCAACTGGAGCCCGGATTGATCCTGCCCCTGAGCGAATTGAACCGACTCCGTCGCGAATTGGTGGACCAGCTCCCGATCCCGGACCCCGGCCATCCACGCCGCCCGGGTCAAAGAGTCCTGCAAGAAAAGCTGTCCTCCATCATCCGCCCTCCGTCATCCGTGCATCGCTCTCCTGCGCTGCATGTCCTCTGTCGCACCATGGAGCAACTGGAAACCGCCGTGCGGGCTCAGGTTCCCACGGTTTACCTCGATTTCGAGGACATCCGTCGTTACCGCGAAGCCGTGGTCCAAGCACGGGCCTGGGGCGCATCGCAGATCTATCTGGCGACCCCCCGCATCCAGAAGTCAGCAGAAGAGGGGTTTTTCCGCTTGATCGAAAACGCCCAGCCGGACGGTGTCCTGGTGCGCAACCTGGGCGGCCTGGAATGGTTCCGTGAACGGCAGATCCCCTTTCTGGCGGATTTTTCCCTCAACGTGGCCAACCCGCTGACCGCGGCCCTGCTGATGGAACACGGCCCCGAGCGACTGACGGTTTCCTACGATCTGAATGCCGACCAGGTCCGCGATCTGCTGGTGGCGGCTCCGGCGACCTGGTTTGAAATCACCCTGCACCAGCACATGCCGATGTTCCACATGGAGCACTGCGTCTTTGCCGCCTTCCTGTCCAAGGGCAAGGATTACACCGACTGCGGTCGCCCCTGCGAAAAGCATGACGTGCGCCTGCGCGACCGGGTGGGCCTGCTGCACCCGCTGAAAGCCGATGTGGGCTGTCGCAACACCGTCTACCATGGCAAAGCCCAGAGCGGGGCCGCCTACGCGGGGGCGTTTATGGCCCAAGGGGTGCGGGACTTTCGTATTGAATTGCTGGACGAGGACGGGCCCCGGGTAGACCGCATCTTGGACGGATACCGAAAGCTGCTCGCGGGTGAAGTCCAAGCGCAGGATCTCTTGGGCGACCTCCATGCGGCGAGCCAGCTGGGTGTCACCAGCGGCACGCTCACCGTGCTGGGGTGATCCCTTCGGCAAACCCCATTTGCCGGCGGACTGAATCAGCGGGAGGGCGATTCTCCTGAGCTGTAGCTATGCAGTTGCTCACCACGAAGAACGCGAAGGACGCGAGGTATTGGGGGCTTGGATACTGAAATAAAATCCATTCACCCATCCGTGAGTCTGGATCCAAAGGCCATGTGATTGAGTGGCTCTGTTTTTTTGTTCATATTCAACGTCTTCCAAGGGTGGCTCAGCAGGAGCTTCGCCCTCCCGTAGGGCGCCTTATCACCTGCTCCATTTGTTTTGGTATTTCCTAAAATACGGAAATCCAGGGAATCGGTATGCGACCGGATACGAATCAAAGGCAGCAAGAGGCTGACACGCGCCTCTCCTATACAAAAAAAGACCCCCGTCCCGCTTGCGCGGGACGAGGGCCTTTAAAGAACCTAAGCTAATCTCAGATTAGAAGGTGTAAACGGCCTGCAGGGAGATGGTCTGAGCAAAATCGTCGGATTCGCTTTCAGTGCCATTGTCGAGGCCAGTGGTGAAGTCGGTGCGGTACTCAGCACGGAGCAGCAGGTTTTCGAGCAAGTCGAAACCAGCAGTGCCGGTCCAGGAGTAGGCATCGCCGGCAGCAGCGGCGAAACCGAAGTTTTCACCGTCAACCGTCGAGAGGTAGGAGGCACGACCTGCCAAGCTGAAGATATCAGTGACTTGATACTTCGCGTAGAGGGAGCCGGTCCAGACGGTGATGTCATCGCCTTCGCCATCTTGCCCGTTGACATTCAGGTTCGAGCTGAAGCCGAGCAGAAGCTTGTCATTGGCAAACTTCGGAGCCCAGTTACCCCAGATGTTCCAGAGATAAGCGCCGGAACCAATGCCGTCTTCGGCCGTGTTGCTGACGTACACACCGTTGAAGATGTTGGCGTTGCCACCGCTGTTCTTCACGTTGATGGTGAAGTTGTAGCCGTAGCCGTCGGATCTGGTGTCGAGGCCCTGGGTGTCGAGACCGGAACCGTTGCTGATGGCAGCCTGCAGTTCGATGGTGTCATTCACCGGGTAGAACAGCTTGACGCCGGTCTGGTGTGTGGTGGTGAAGAACCAGTCGTAACCGTAGGTGATGTTCAGGTTTGCCGGACGATCGTCAACTTCGTAGCCGAGAAGGCTGGCGAACTTACCAACCGTGATGTCGAGTCCGTTGCCGATGGGGGCGCGGATGATGACATACGCTTGGTCAAGCGAGAAGTTGTCCGAGGTACCCGTGTCATTGCTTTCAAAGCCATCGGGGATGTCAGCCAAGACTTTAGGCGTCGCGAGCAAGGTGGAATCTTCACCGACTTTGATGTCGGCGCGGAAACCGGCTTGGAACTCGTTGGCGCTGCTGAGGGGCTTTTCCAGGGTCAACTTGACCGCGTTGAGGTTGAAATCGCCGCGGGCTTTGTCGTCCACTGCGTTTCCACCGACGCGAGCGCCTTGGAAGTTGTAGGTGTAACCGGCATCAACGTAACCGCTGAGCTTGACGCCTTCTTTGGCGGTCTCAACGTAGTTGACTTTTTCGACGACTTTCTCGAGGTCCTTGGCCGTGGGGGCGGGAGCGCCGACGTCCGCGAAAGCGGGCGAGGCGATCACGACAGCGGCGAAGAAACCGGTGATCATCTTATTCATGTTTGTTATTTCTCCTTGTGTGTTTTTGTTTGGTGGCCTGTTCCCTGATGTCAGGAAACAACGACCAGAAACCTACCAGCATGAAACATGCCAGCGACTCCTGATCCGCCACACGTGAAGAAACTTAGTGAAATGCTTTTTTTCGTCAAATCCTATTTTCGCGCCCACCCCGCAGCCTTTTTTAAGCTTTTTTCTGAATTTCTTTTTTGTTCGTAAGTCATTTATATGCAACAGGATGAGCTTAGATCAACTGTTGTGTTCGTTACCATAGATCCATCTTTTTTGAACGAAATCCCACGCCGCTTGTCCAATGTTTAGATATTCGTTTTTGTGTTTCCTCCTTAGTTTAGTTTGTGAAGAGCGGGCCTGTAGCCCGCTCTTTTTTTGCCTTTATCCCGGCTGAGGAGTCAAAAATGACGTCCCGTCTGCCCGGGAGCGGTTTTTACTTGGCCATCCTGCGCCCCCCTCTTCATGCTGCATGGATGCGTTTTCTCATCTGCACCATCCTGCTGCTTGGCGGCGTCCACGGTTCATTGGCGGCGCTGGCCACCCCGGTTCCTGACCACGCCGATCCCGCCTCTCTCCCGCCGGGCGTCAAGCCCGGCATGGTCCGCTACATCAGCCAACCCAACGGCTGGGGCAAGACCAAGGAAGACGCCCTCAAAGACCTCCACACCCGTATCTTCCCTTGGTATGAACGGAATTTCGGGAAAAAACCCGGTTTCGCCATTGATTGGAACTGGGTGGCCTATGTCGAATTGAGCCGCAAACGCTGCTGGCAGGCCGATGGCCGCTTGTGGTGGTATGTCGATCCCGTCGGCGAAACCACCGACGCACGCAGCAGGCACCAGATGGGTCGCTTCCAACTCAACGGACGCCGTTGATTGCACCCATGGCCAGGAACCTCGTTTACTTCGACCTCGAAACCCAAAAGAGCGCCCAGGAGGTCGGTGGCTGGGACCACATCGCCGACATGAAGATGTCGATCGGCGTCACCTACAGCACAGCCCGCGGCGGCTACACCATCTATCATGAGCGCGACGTCGACCTGCTCATCCAGGAACTCCAACGCGCTGACCTGGTCATCGGGTTCAACCTCCTCCGCTTCGACTACACCGTCCTCATGCCTTACACCCTTTTTGACTTCTCCCAGGTGCCCACCCTCGACCTCATGGTCGACATCGAGTCCAAAATCGGCCACCGCATCGGGCTGGACGCCGTGGCCGAGGCTTCCCTGGGGGTCAACAAGACGGCCGTCGGCACCGACGCCCTGAAGTGGTGGAAGGAAGGCAGGCTGAGGGAGATCGCCGAATACTGCTGTTACGACGTCAAGGTGACGAAAGCCGTGCATGAGTTCGGCGCCACCCATGGCAAGGTCTTCTACGAGAGCAACAAAACCCGGCTGAAACGCGAAGTCGCCGTCGATTGGCAGATCTAAAGTCCGCGCCTCATTCGGGTGGCGACACCTTAGCGCTTGAATTTTGCCATGAAATCGCTATTTTCGGGCGCTTATGACTGACTCTCGCCTTGCCCGCCAAACAGCTGAACGCCTCATCGGATCACGCGCCCAGCTCCTGAAATACAACGGCCTGGTCGGCTTCGACGGCTTCGTTGACACCATCCAGGAAGTGGTGGAGCAGCGGCAGACCGCCACCAAATACACCGCCTACAAGTCCATGAAGGACTTCGGCAAGAAAATCAGCGAGGCCGCCGGGAAAAGCGCCAACTTCGAAGTCGTCTCCACGGTGGAAAAGATCGGGGGCAACGGCCCCATCATGGCCTTCGCCCTCAGCACCCTCGGCGCCCCGGTCGAATACGTCGGCATGGTCGGCTACCCCAAGGTCCACCCCGTCTTCTCCGAGTTCGCCAAGCGCGCCAAAATCCACGGCATTTCCGAGCCCGCCCTGACCTCGGCCCTCGAATTCGGCGACGGCAAACTGATGATCGGCCAGCACGCCACCGTCCATGAAGTGAGCTGGGAAACGATCAAGAAAAAACTCGGCGACAAGAAATTCCGCCAACTTTGGGACGCATCCGACTTTGTCGCCATGGTCAACTGGACCATGCTCCCCCACATGTCCGCCCTGTGGAAAAAGATCCTGAGCGAGTTCAAGCCGATCAAGGAAGGCAAGCGCAAGCACCTCTTCTTCGACCTGGCCGATCCGGCCAAGCGCATCGACGCCGACCTCACCGCCGCCCTCAAGACCATCGCGGAATTCCAACAGTTCCACAACGTCACCCTCGGACTGAACGAAAGCGAAGCCAACCACGTCGGCAAGGTGCTCCGACTGAAATCCTTCCCCAAAAACCCCAAAGGCTACGCCGCCATGGCCGGCGCCATCCGGGAAAAACTCGGCCTTCAGACGGTCGTCGTCCACCCGGTCCAGTATGCCTGCGGCGCCGATGCCACCGGTGAATTCTTCGTCAACGGTCCCTTCACCGCCAAGCCCAAGATCAGCACCGGTGCAGGCGACCACTTCAATGCCGGCCTGCTCATCGGGCAACTCCTCGGCCTCAGCCTGGCCCACGCCCTCCAACTGGCCGTGGCCAACTCGGGCTTCTACGTCCGCCACGCCCAGAGCCCGAACCGCGAGCAACTCGTCCGCTTCCTGCAGACGCTCTGAGGTTCTCACCGCCAAGAGCGCGAAGCACGCGAAGTTGGTCTTATCTGATCCTTTGTGATCCTTTGAAAGGCCGCCCCTCCAGGGCGGCCTTTTGATTTTATTCCCCCGCAGTCCACATGCTTCCTGGGCGAACTTTGCGCCCTCGCCCTATGTGGTGAAACGCTCCCCTACCGCTTGATCCAGGTCCCATCTTCCTGCTGCACCCACTCGCCGGGGAAGGCGGCCTCGCGGTTGCGGCGGGCGAAGTCCCGCGCCACCACGGAAACGGGCTGTTTCTTGGACTCGGCGTCATCGTTCAGGATCATCTGCCGGTCGGCGTTCTCCTCCTTGACCACCCGGGCGATATAAGATTGATAGGCAGGGTCCACCGGGGGTTCCTTCAGCACGATCAGGCCGTCATTGCCCTCGCCGACGATGCGGTTGTTCTTCAAAGCCTGCAACTCGGCCATGCGCTCGCGCCGGGCCTGCCTCGGGGAATAGCTTCCGGGGTCGCCGTCGACCGACTTTTTCACCGCCTCGGTCGTGACGTGGACGTTCATGTTCACGTCGATTTTCACCGGGTCCGGGGTGGAAAGCCTGACGGTGGGGGCGCAGGAGAGGAAAACCAATGGCAGCAGGAAAAGCACGCGGCGTAAAGATTGGGTAGGGGTCATGATCATTTGGTTTGGGTGATGGGGTTGATTTTTTCCGGCGCCAGCAGGCCCCGGTCTTCCCAGGTCAGGTTAACGTTCCTTTTACCCTGCTTCCCGTCAAGGTCCAAGCGGAAGGCGCTGTGCGGCGGCTTGAAGGCAATCTCGGCCCGGCCCCCGGTGTAATCGTAGTCGCGGAAAGCCTCCAGGCTGATCCGGGCCAGTTCTTTTTTGAGGGAATTCCACTCCGGCGGGAGGTCCTGGAGCACGCGGTCGACGGCGTTGACGGTCATCCTCCCGGGGCGGTTGAGATCGACCTTGCCAGTGAACTCATCGACCGTGCGGCTCCGGCCTTTGACGGCAAAGGAACTGTCCACCAAACCCCTCATGACAAAGTGCTCCGGGCTGAGCAGATTGGTCACCGGGTCCAACTCCACTCCAGTGGTCGAGGCCCAGGCATTCCAGCTCATGGCATGGTCCAGCATGACCGTGAATCCCCCCTTGACCGAGCCCTGGTAGGCCAGCCCGTCGACCGCCCCGTAAACGCCCTTGCGGTCGAAGGTGACCGAAATGGCCACATCCCGCAGCTCCAACCCCTTCCAGAGTGCCGATTTGATTTTCAACGCAGGGGTGATGTTGCTCAAATCTTTTTCCTTTTGGCCACGCTCCTCGAGCGGAAGGCTGAAATACAGTTCCCCCTCCATCCCCACGATGCTGAGGTTGTATTCCGGGTAGGGCAGGTTGGTCAGCGGAATGCGGAAACCGGCCCGGGCCAATTGCAGGCTGCTGAAATCGGACAACACCAGGCCGTTTTGCTGCGACTCGAAAGTGAGGGGCAGTTTGATCGCCGGCTGGCCATCGCGGGTCAGGACAAGCCCACCCTGGATGATCTGGAAATCCGCGATGCCCCACGGAGTTTCGGAAGCCACGGTCTTGGGCGCGCGCGCCGCTGCTTCCTTCATCCGGTCGGAAAACCAGAAGAGGTCCGGCCCGATGTAGATGGTTGGCGCTTCCAGCACCAACTGGTCGAGCTGCTTTTGCTGGATGCCCGACCAACTGAAGCCGACCCGGATCTTGTCAAAAGCCAGCACCGGCGCCGAGGCATCATAGGGCGAATAGATGATGATGTTTTCCAGGGTGGCGATCTGGATTTCCCGCGCCGCCGGATCTTCTTCCGCCCCGCCCAAGTGCAGATTCGTGAAGACCATGGGGGTCACATCCCCCAATCGCACCGGCAGGGGAGGAATGCCCGGACCCAGATTATCCAATATCAACCGACTCTGGCCGATCATCAGATTCTTTAAGGTAAAAGAAAAAAGTTTTGTTGTTTTTTTGGTCGAAACACCCCCTTGGCGCTGATTCAGGGCGGTCTGCATTTTGCCCAATTGCACTTCCAACCCCTGCACGCGCAGGGTATCCAACGTCCGTCCGAACAAGCCAGAGATGGACCCGTTCAATTCGAGGTATTCGACCCGGGCAAAGTCCTCCACCCGCAGGTTGCGGATGACCAAACGCCCGGCTTTGGGAAAAGTTACGGAGCCAGCCTCGACTTCATACCCGACCTGCCGCCCGGCCCATCGCACGAGATCCTTGTGGTCGTAGGAAGCCACCCTCCACAGGACCAGGACCGTCGAAACCAATCCCAGCAACGCCACCGCCAAAGCCCAAGGCCAACCGTGGCGCAGCCACAACAACGGGCGCAGCAGCAATGGTTTCCTTGGATCGGCCACGGATCAAACTTAGCCATCATATCTCACACCGTAAAGGGGCGTGAGTTAAGGAGGACAAATCCGCCCCCCCTGCATACGAACGGCTTCGCCATCCGTTCACAACCAGCTATCCCATCTTCGCGGTAAAAAGGCCTTTCCCAGTTTACAGACCGGCATCGCGCACGGTCTTGTACAAGGCGAGTGCTTTGTCCCGTTGCTCGGAATGCACCACCACCGGGCGCGGATACGAGGGCGTATCGACCTCGGGAACATAGCGACGGATGAACTTCTCCTCCGGGTCGAACTTGGCCGTCTGGCTGGAAGGATTGAAGATCCGGAAATAGGGTTGCGCGTCGGTCCCGGTCCCCGCCGCCCATTGCCAACCCCCGTTGTTGGCCGCCAGGTCACCGTCGAGCAACTGCTTCATGAAGTAGCGTTCACCCCACTTCCAATCGATGAGCAGGTCCTTGGTCAGGAAGCTGGCCGTTATCATGCGCAGGCGGTTGTGCATCCAGCCGGTCTGGTTCAACTGCCGCATGCCCGCATCAACAATCGGGTAGCCCGTGCGGCCCTCGCACCATGCGGCAAAAAGGGATTTATCATTCTCCCACGCCAGGGCGTCATACCCCTTCCGGAAACAACCACTCTCGACATGGGGGAAATGATGGAGGATGTGTTTGTAAAACTCGCGCCAGATGAGTTCGTTAACGAAGACCCCGATCTCGGCCTCCGGCCCCACCCCGCGGCTCAGGGCTGCGCGCGCGCCCGCCAGAACGGTTCGCGGCGAAAGGGTCCCGAACCGCAGGTGGGGTGACAAGCGAGAGGTGCCCTCCACCGAGGGGATATCGCGCTGCGATTTGTAAGTGCCAACCGCTTCCGCCAGGAAGGCTTTCATCGACTCGTGCGCCGCCCGCTCTCCCGCGGGGGGCAGCTCGATATCCACGCGGTGGCCCAGGCTTTCCAAGGTGGGCAGGGCCGCCCCGGCCAGACCACCCGGCACGCGGATGGATTTGGGTCTTGGCCAGGGAGAAGGCTCGGGCTTTTCCTTCCAAGCCCGGGAAAAAGGCGTGAACACGGTGTAGGGGGTTCCGTCCTGCTTCAGGACCGTGCCCGGGGCATGGACGCACTGATCGTCAAAGGCCCGGAAAGCCAAGCCGGACGATCCGCACATGGCTTCCACCGCCGCATCCCGCTTGAGCGAAAAGGGCTCATAGTCCTTGTTCCAAAAGACCGCTTCGGCCCCGGCCTCCCGGGCCAATTCCCGCAGCGCGGTCACGGGGTCACCTTCCCTGAGGATCAGCCGGCCTCCGATGTGGCGCAGGTTCTTGTCCAACGAATCCAGACAGGCCAGCAGGTAGGCCACCCGCCGCCCGCCGACGTCGGGCGAGGACAGGATCTTGGGATCGAAGACAAACACGGGGACAATCTGCTCCGCCTCTGACAAGGCACGGTGCAGGGCGGTGTTGTCCTCCAACCGCAGATCACGCCGGAACCAGACCAATGCCGTTTTCATTGCACCAAGTTCGTGGGGATCCTTCCCAGCGCAAGCCCGCTTTCAACCAATCCGCTTTGCCTTCGCCGGGCTTTGGTTTATTGCTGGGGGATGATTTTGGTCACCGGTGGGACGGGTTTTGTCGGGCGGGCCATCGTACGCGAACTCCACCGCCGCGGACACCATGCCCGCGTTCTGGCCCGCCATCCGGAATCCGCCGCCGCCCTCCGATTGCAATCGGAAACCGGATGCACCCTGGTCGCAGGAAGCGTGACGGATCCATCTTCTCTGCAGGCGGCCATGACCGGTGTCACCGGCGTCATCCACCTGGTCGGCATCATCTTCGAGCGCGGCTCCCAGACTTTCTCCACCATCCACGCCCAGGGGACGCGCAACCTCGTCGATGCTTGCCACGCCGCCGGTGTCCGCCGCCTCCTGCACATGAGCGCCAGCGGGACGAGGGAGCATGCGGTTTCCGCTTACCATCGCACCAAATGGCAGGGGGAGTGCGCGGTGCGCGCCAGCGGACTCGATTGGACAATCTTCCGCCCGGCCGTCATCTACGGGCCGGGCGACGGATTTTGTTCCATCTTCGTCCGCCAAATGACCCCGCCCCTGCGCTGGCTGACCGGTGGGATCATCCCCATGGTCGGGGATGGCACCACCCTGATGCAACCGGTGCATGTGGATGAAGTGGCGGGGGCCTTTGCGCGCGCGCTCGACACTCCGGCCTCGATCGGAAAAACCTTCGAACTTGGGGGCCCTCCCTTGCCGTTCCGGGTGGTCCTCGAAACATTGGCCCGACAGAACGGGGTCCGCATCCACCCGTTGGCAGTTCCGGTGGAATTCGCCATCCTCGGGGCCTGGTTCATCGAAGCGGTCTCGCCGTGGAAAATCCCCACCCCCGGGCACGTGGCCATGCTGGAAGAAGACCAACAGGCCGACACTTCACCGGCCGCGGCCGATCTCGACTTCCATCCCCTGCCTTTTGCCGCAGGCCTGGCCCGGCACATCTCGGATGCCCAGCCTTAACGATACGGGATACGGGCTCACCAACAAAGACGCGAAGAACGCGAAGCGGAAACGCTTGATTATATTACATTATCAAGCAATCCAACCCTGATAAGGATCGGGGTTGGATTCAGTCTCACCGATTGGTGAACGAGGTTGTTTCATACTCAAACCCGTATGTCTTAGCGAGCTTCGCGCACTTCGCGGTGAAATGCTTTTTCCGTCTAAGGCTGGAGCGGGGGCATCATGCTGATGCGCAGCAGCAGTTTGTCTTCCTCGACCCCGGCGAATTGGTAATGCTGCGAAACCGCGCTCCGCTTGGCCCAGGATTGGAGCTCGGCTTGGAAGGAATTCCACAACAGCCCGCCCAGTATCTGGGGAACCTGCATCCCATCGATCAAGACCCGCCCGGTGCGGAAGCGCTTGCCGCCCGCATCTTCGGATAACTCAATGGTGTAAGTGGCGGTCCAGGTGCGTGAACCACAACGGAGATTTTCTTGTATCAGAATGGCTTGTGGGTCGATCCGGACCGACCAAGCGGTGCGTTCAAGCGCACCCTCCTGCCCCCCGCCGGTGAAGGCCAGGTATTGGGCCAGATGGCTGTTCAGGGCGGCATTCGCCACTTTCACTTCCCTCGGCACATCGACCATTTTCAGATCGGAAGGACGGCTGCAGGCATAGGCCATTTTAAGGAGATCCGGACAAGCCGCCGGCTCGGCCAGCTGCACTTCCGCCCCACGGGGGGCGAACCAGAGACGGTAGATATAGTAGCCCTCGACGGCGACCACGACAAACGAGGTCAGGAAAAGAAGGATCTTGATCGACTCCAACAGTCCGCTCTTGTGCGTCAGCCGGACATGGCCCTGGCTTTTCGACTTGATGACCGTACTTGTGGTGGTCCGCCAGATAAGCAGGGCGGGCAAAGCCAGCACCCCCAGACCGAAACTGACCAACACTCCGATCTGCAGCTGGCCCATCTTGTCCGCCGGGATGACGGTGGCGGGAATTTCCATGCGTCCCACTTTTTCCATGGCCGCCTCCCTTATCTTCCGGAGGCGCTCCTGCTTGAGGGCATCGATTTCTTGCGGGGTTTTCCAAGCGTCTTCGAACCACACCTTGCCCGCAGCGAGAGCGTCCCCGATTTCCTCCCATGGCTTGAGGTGTTCCTGAAGTTTCGCGCTCGCTTCCGGCATTTCTGCGAGCAGGGCGCGGGCATCCCGGATGTGGGCTTGGATCATTTCCGCATCGGGTGTCGGATCTTTGGGCGGCAAAGGCATCGCCAAAACCGCCTCGAGGCGGCCTTGCAGGCGTTTTTGTTTTTCGGCGAGGGCTGCCGCGGCCTGTTCATCCTGAAATTTCACGAAGGCGCGCACTTCCTTGAGTACCGGTCCCACCAACGGTTCGGCAACGGCATGCCGTCCGAGAAAAGCCTCCCACTCACCCAACCGCGCTCGCAGCGCCCCGGCTTCCCATGAACTCTTTTCAGCAGGGGGTTGGACCATGCGTTCCAGAACGAACGATTTCTGCCAAGCTCCCAAGGCCCGTCCACCGGCATCCCGCAGGGTGACCATCTCTCCTAGTTCCTCTACCCGGTCCGGGGAGACCACCTTGACCGGTTCACCCGAGACGGCAATGGCGACCCATTCTGCCGCCCGGACGTGCGGGGCAACCGAGAATAAGAGCCCCCATAGGGCGAGGCCCAAAGCCATGGTCGGAATCCGTTGCATAAACAGCCATGAATATCGGTAGAAGAACGCGGCTTGGCAAAAGGAATCCTCTAACCCAGTGTGAGATTTTCCCGTGTTGTTTCCCATTCTTCAATCAGGCCTGCACTGGCGTGCCGTGGACAAACCTTCGGGCGTCCTCTGCCACCCCACCAAACCAGGCGGTCCCCCCACCCTGCGTGACTGGGCCCTGGAACAATTCCCCGGCGAGCTCAATGCCTGCATCAACCGGCTGGATCGCGAAACCAGCGGCATCGTGCTCCTGGCCCGCACGCACGAAGGCGCCTCTTCCCTCGGCAAGCAAATCATGCGCCGCACCGTCGGAAAGTCCTACCATGCCCTGGTGTATGGTCGCACTCCGGACACAGCGGAAATCAACGCTCCGCTGGCCCGCCTGGGCGACCACGGCCCCTCGGAGATCCATCTCAAACAAGGCGTCCATCCGGACGGCAGCCCGGCGCGGACCCGCATCCAACGACTCGAAACGAGGCAACACCCCCTGGCGGGTGAAATCAGCCAGGTGGCCTGTTTCCCCGAGACCGGACGACTGCACCAGATCCGGGTCCATCTGGCCCACCTCGGTTTTCCGGTCGTTGGCGACAAGATTTACGGTCCGGCTCCGGAAGCTTATCTGGAATTCATCCGCACCGGCTGGACCCCGTCGCTGGAAGCACGGCTGCATCTCAACCGCCACGCGCTGCACGCTTCAGGTATCGGCTTCACCTGGGAAACGGAACGGATACAAATTGTCTCTGCCCTGCCCGGGGATTTGCAAGCTTTCTGGGATTTGGCCCGGTAATCTTCTCTGGGTCCTCCCCACCCTCTGTGGTAAATCTGGACCATGGACTCCACCCTCCAGGAACGACTGAAAACGCTCCGCCTGCGCGAAGAGGATTTCACCGAACGTTTTTGCCGCTCCTCTGGGCCGGGGGGCCAGAATGTCAACAAGGTCTCCACCGCGGTCGAGCTGATCCACCATCCCACCGGACTGTCCGTTCGCTGCCAGGATGGCCGCTCGCAGTCGGGCAACCGCACCCTGGCCTGGGAACGCCTCCTCTCCCGCATCCTGGATGCCCGCAAGGCCGCCGTTCTGGCGCGCCAACAGGAGAGGGAAAAGAAGCGGCGCCAGTACCGCCAACCCTCCAAGGGAGCCAAACGCCGGGCCGTCGAGGGCAAGCGCCACCGCGCCTCGATCAAGGCGGGACGCGGCGGACGGCCGGTTTCGGACGATTGAAACCGCGAACGGACGCGAGTAGTCGCCAATGGGAGAGACAAAAGCTGAAGCCCTCCAGGTCCGTGCTCCATGGCGAGGATTTGCATCCATTCGCGGTCAACGATGTCCGCAAGATCCGGGTGGATGGGACATCCGGGCTTTGCCAGATTCAACCCATGCCCACCCGGAAACCCTGCCAGGCCGAAATGGATTACGCCCGGATTGAGAAGGCGCTGCAATTTCTGGACGCGCACAGCACCCACCCCCCCGACCTCAAGGCCGCGGCGGAACATGTCCACCTGAGTCCGTTCCATTTTCAACGCCTTTTCACACGCTGGGCCGGGATTTCGCCCGCCCTTTTCTTACAGCACCTGAGCAGGGAAGCTGCCCTGGCCCGCCTCCAAACCGGACAGGATATCCTTCACACTTCGCTGGAGATCGGACTGAGTGGTCCCGGCCGGTTGCACGACCTCATCATCCGCACCGACGGGCTGACACCGGGTGAAGCACGCCGCGGCGGCGCCGGAGCGGAAATCCGCTACGGGGAAACCGGCACTCTTCTCGGGCGAACACTCCTCGCCTGGACGGCCCGTGGACTCAGCGTGGTGCGCTTCCTTCCAGACCGCGCACCCTTGGACCATCAAATCCGCGACCTGGCCCGGACCTGGCCGGAAGCAGGATGGATTCACGATCCCCGGGGTGCGGCAGTCCGCGCAGGCAGGCTTTTCGATGGAAACCACAGAACCCCTCTCCATCTGCGCGGCACCCGCTTCCAACTCCAGGTCTGGCGCGCCCTGTTGGACATACCCGAGGGTGCGCTGGTGGATTACGGAACCCTGGCCCGTGCCGTCGGACGACCGGAAGCCGCCCGGGCTGTGGGCACGGCAGTGGGGGCCAACCCGATCGCGGTACTCATCCCCTGCCACCGGGTCATCCGCCGCACCGGCGCCTTCGGCGGCTACCGCTGGGGCATGGCCCGCAAACAATTCCTCCTCGCCCGTGAAGCCCTCAATCCTCTTTCACCCCGGCCACACGACAGGGCGACTCGATGACAAATCGCAGATACTGCCCGAGATCGGTTTGCTCGAAATCCCGCAATGCCATCTCCCGGACAATTTTCCAGTTGTCCGATTTCGGCCAGTGGCCGTAGCGGCGTTTGACATCGTCATACGGGCCGAGTTCCTGGAAGCCCTTGCCCAGCACCTTCTGGATCGCCGCGCGGGTCAAGTAACTCTCCAATGACCTCCGCTCCAGGACATGGCACTCAATGCCCGACTTGCCGCATGATCTGACAAACCCCTGGCGCTCGACAGACAGAACCTCACGGGGCGATGGTTTCTCGCTGTCGATGAGCGCGAAGACATCCGGACAGATGCGGGCAATCTCCCGCAATTCGTCATCCCGGTGTCCGTTGATCATGCTGCTGCCCCCCAGCGGGATGATCACCACCTGGCGGTCTTGGCCGAGGTGGCGGAGGAACTGGCGGACCGCCTTGACTTCGGTCGGTCCCTCGACCAGCAGAATCTTGCGGCAGCCCGCCTGTTGCTGGACGGAAAAGTTGATTTCCCCCAAGACCTCGCTCAATCGCTCCTCCGGTCGGTATCGTTGCACGGTGGTGTAACGGTCGGAGGGATGCCGGACCACTTGGTAGATCCTGTCCCCGGCCGAACGCGCCAAACCCATGCTGTGGGTCGCCAGGAAAAGCGCCTTGCGGGCGTAGCCATTGAGCGCGGTGACGAACTCCGCCTGTATCGATGGGTGCAGGTGGCACTCCGGCTCATCAATGAAGACATAGGCCGGCCGCAGGAGGTGGGCATGGGCCAGGATGAGGAAGACCTGCCCGACCCCGCTCCCGAGTTCGTCAATGCGGTAACGTTCCCCGTTGATGTCAAAAAAAAGCGCCGCCGGCCGGCCCAGGACGGCGACCTCGAATTTTTTGAATTGGAAGATGGACCGCATGTCGCGCTCCAGGCGCCGGGCACCCTCGTTGAAGCGCGCCTTCTCCGTCTCATGGACGCGGAGGAATTTCTTGAAAAACGAAGCCCCCAGTTGGAGATCATAGCTGTGGTCTTCCTCCGGGAACGGGCGCAGGGCACGGTAGGGCCCGATGTACAGACTGTCGGCGAGGGAACCGAAGAGTTCCTGCAAGACCGGCCAGGACACGGTGATGAGGGCGGCCTCGCCCCCGGTCAAACGGGCATGGGAACCCCGGGCATCGACCACTTGGAAACGACCCCGCGCGCCATCCACCCGGGCGATCACGCGGAAGTTCTTCCTCGAGACGACCAGGTCGATCTCACCGGGAACGATGTAGGGCCGGGGATCTGGCTTGCGGGCGGACAGGTCACAATCCAGAACACGAATATTCAGGACCAGGTCACCCCTGGCATGCCGGTGAAGGATGGCTTCGCGATCCTCCACTTCCAGCGGTTGAGGAAGGGGAATCGACTCGTTGAGGAGCGCGGCCCAAACCGCCGGGGACTCGGCCAATTTGGCGAAAAGCGGGCGGAGTTCATAAAACAAACGCAGGAGGGTGGATTTGCCGGCGTTGTTGGCACCAATGAGCGCGGTGGTGCCCCGGTGGATGCGGAGAACGGCCGGATGGGCCTCGTTGAAACAGCGGTAATTCCTGACCTGAATCTCCATGTTCATCCGCTGCCCATTCAAGCACAAACAATCTCGGGCACACGGAGTTTTTGCATCGGGCCCACCCGGCACTGTAGATTGGCACCATGACCGTGGATCTTGTCGTCGCCCGCCACAACGAAGACACCGGATGGCTGCGCAACATCCCCCGGGGGATCAGGTCCTTTGTTTACAACAAGGGGACGGCCCGTGAACGGACCTCGGAAATCCCACTGCCCAATCACGGCCGGGAAGCACAGTCCTACTTATTTCATATTGTTAGTCATTACCACGAACTCCCGGAGACAACCATCTTCTGCCAGGGCCGCCCCTTCGATCACGCCTTTGATTTCCACGACTCGCTGGCCCGCTTGGCGCGCGAGGGATTGGCCGATCCTCCCGGCTTCGAATGGCTGGGGCACATCATCGATACCGACGATGCCACCGGATCACGCCTGTACCAAAGATGGTCGAAGAACGCGGAGCGGACCCCGCTCGACATGGCGGACACCTGGTCTGCGGTTTTCGACCGGCCCTGCCCGGAAACATTCACCTTCGCCTGCGGGGCCCAGTTTGCCGTCACACGCAGCACCATCCATCGTCGCCCGCACGATTTTTACCTACGCGCGGAGGCGGCGTCACGGGCCCGGAACGATGCCGCCCATGCGTTTGAGCGCATGTGGGATGCCGTATTCGACGTGCCGGGATTCCCGGAAGGATTACTGGCCGGACGCACGACTATCTATCGGAAACCCATCCGGCGGCTGCAAATGGATGGAAGCCCCTGATGGCGGCAGCCCCGTTCAAGGCTGCTGCGCGCTGGCTTGGCGGAAACGCTCCAGGGCTTCCCATCCCGCGGCATCGCGTCCTTCTTTCATGCACAACATGGCATCCAGGTAGTGGAGGTAGACCGGCTTGTCTTTCAGGCCCAGCAGCACATCCAAACGCTTGCGTGCGGTCGGGCCATCACCGGATCGCAGGGCCCATTCATAAAGGGCCAGTCCGGCCGGCACGTCATCGGGATGTTTGCGAAGGATTTCGCGGGCCTTGTCTTCGTCCAAATCGAGCCGTGGCAGCACCGGAGGGATGAGGTTTTGCTTGGCCAATTCCATGGCACGGTGCGGCTGCTTGAGGGCCACGTGGGCCCGGGCCAAGGTCCACCAGCCGGCGTTCATCCAGTCCGGACGGGCACAGATTTCCTGGATGAAACGGAGATTTCCCCGCCGTTCCCGCCAGGCCTCAAAAAACGAATCCATGCCATCCGGCGGCAGTTTGTAATAGGAGGGGGCATGCGCCAAAATCCGCTCTAAGTGCCCTTCAAAGTCTTCCGCGCGCGCCCGTGCGAGATTGAAGATATCCAACTCGGGATAGTCCGCAGCCATGCGGTCCAACAGGGGCCTCACCCGGGGGTCACGGCCTGAAGCCCCGAGCATTTCCAAATAAAAACTGGTGCGTTGTTGGCTCCTGCGTTTCAGCGCCTCATCCCAGGCCGCGATCACCTGGGCGGGATCACGGCCCAACCAGGCGACACCAATTTGGTATTGCACAAACGGGCTGTCAGGCTCAAGTGCCCTGACCAACCGGAAGGCCCGTCTGGCCAGTTCTCCGCCCTGGTTAAGTCCCAGGCGGGAAAAGCCCTCCTGACGGTATAAACGCCAGTCCAGTGGTGCCATTTTCTGGCCCTCCAGTGCGCATTCCAACGCCTCGGCATGGCGGGAGGCCTGATCATGGGCTTCCGCCTCCGACATCAGGCGTTCGCGCCGGACCTGCCCCGGCAGATCGAACCATCCCAGGGACATGCCGGCCAGAAGGAAGCCCCAGACCGCCACGGTCACCCCAGCCAGCATGAAGCCCGCGCGCACACGAATCGCCGGAATGGACCCTGACTTGGCCGGGAGCGCAAGAGGGAGAAAAAACAGCACCGCCAAGATGGAACCTAATCGGTGGGCCGGAACGTCCACCGCCGCATGGACCATGAAAAGCAGCAGGACCACGATCGCGGCACGACGCAGTCGCCGATCATTCTCCACCGCCCCGGGCCAGGACACTCGGAGCAGCCACCCAGCCAGGACGATCAACAACACCGCTCCCGGAACCCCGGTTTCCGCCATCCACCAAACCCAGTCACTTTCCGGGTGGATGGGGCGGCTGTAGTTCTGGTAACGGTCCCGGTAGAGGCCGAAAACCCCGTCAAAATTGCCCAGTCCCAATCCCAACACCGGCTGGTCCCGCACCATGTCCAGCGCGTCATGCTGGAGAAGGAGTCTCGATTCCTTCTGCCAGGTCGTCTGATCCCGGGCCGCATGCAGCAGCCGGTCCACTGTTTCGCCGCCAATGAAGAGTGTGGCCGCGAGCAAAAAAAGCGACAGAACCACGCCGGCCACGACGTGGTTTTTTTTGCGCGATCCGACAAATTCCCAGCCCAACCAGGCAGCCGCGCCGCAAAAGAAGAGGATGAAACCGGCACGGGATCCCAGAAGCAGGAGCAGCCCGAGAAAAAAGCCGACCGCACCCAGCCAAATCCATCCATGCCGCCTTCCATGGTGCAACTGGCGCATGCCCAGCGCCAACGCCGCAACCCCGGCCAGCGCCAGGACGTTCGCACTCTGGTTGCGGTTGGGGAATGGACCCGGTTGTATGCCCTCCCAGAGCGGAGGCCGGACCCCGGCAATTTGACAAATCAAGCCGGCCAGCGCCACTCCGGCAAAACCCAGCAGATAGATCTTCAACACCCCTGTGCGCTCTTGGTCACCCAGGTCCTGGGCGTCCAACCAAACCACCCATGCCACGACCGAGCCCAAAGTGAGCCATGCACCCAGGGTCAACCAGGGTTGCGCCGTGTGGGTTGGGGCAAGGGCATGGCCCAAAACCGCTTCCAGATCGTGTCGCCAAGCGGGCGAAGACAACCAACCCGCAGGCAGGAACGGGATGGCACACCACAGGACGAGCGCGATGGACGCCCAGAGGAGAAACGGGCGGGGCGCCGAACGGGGCTCCCAAAAGACCATCGCCAATCCCATCAAGATAAACACCACCCCCTGCCCTAGCGGGCTTGTCCCGCCACCCAGCGCAACCGCCAAAACCGGAATCCCGGCCAAAACGCACAGTCGCGTCCGCCCCATATCAATCCTGCCAGCGCTTGAGGGCCATCATGTAGGGACGGCGGAAACACTCCGCCAGACGCCTCCAATGCTCGCTGTCGCGCAGATCGTTCGGGGCCTGCAACACCAGCGACTCCTCATGGACAAAATAAAGGGTGACATTGAGGTAGCGGTCCTGGTTGATATGCTCATCCAGGACAAAACCCACCCGTCGCAGGGCCTGGATCATCACCACGCGGAATTCCGCCAAACTCTGGCACCGCTCCACTTCCAGTTCCATCAAACTGGCCTGGAGCAGGGCGTAACGCACCTCGCGGCGCCGCTCGATCGAACGACGGACCTGCGAGGCCAGGTCGGCCCAACTCCAGATGTAACCCAGGTAGCGGACCATCAGCACCATGGCCAGAAATAGCATGCCCAGCACGATGGGCAGGGTCCGTCCCTGCGACCAAAGCACGCTCAGCGCCACCATGCTGAAAATGGCGGAAACAAGGTAAAGCCCGAGGACCACCCTCCGCTCGGAAAGGCCCAACCGCTGCAAGCGGTGGTGGATGTGTTCCGCATCGGCGTGGAACAAAGGGAACCCCCGGAAGGCCCGACGGACCAGGGCAAACAACGTATCCATGATCGGCAGCCCCAGGGCCACCATCATGACCAGGATGACCGCGGCCACGGCCCCCTTGTTGGCACTCACCAGCGAGAGACAGGCCACGGCACTGCCAATCAGATACGCACCCCCATCGCCCAGGAAAATGCGGGCGGGCGGGAAATTGAAACACAAAAAACCCAATAACACACCGACCAGGGAAAAACTGACCCAGGACACGTCCGTTTGCCCCATCGACCAGCCGACATAGCCCAGGGTACAGAGCAACAAGGCGCCCAGTCCGGCGGCCAAGCCATCCACCCCGTCAATCAGATTGACAATGTTGGGCACACTGATCAGCCAGAAGATCGACACCCAAAAGCCGAGCGCCCCCAGATTCACACTCACCCCCGATCCCGGATAGGTGACCGACTCAATACTCAGGCCGAGACAGTAGGCCAACACCGCGATCAATATCTGGCAGAACAATTTCAGACGCGCCCCCAGCGGGCGCAGATCATCCCAAAAACCCAGGCCAAACATCAAAACCACCGTGACCAACACGGGCAGCCACCGCGTTGTGTATTCCGGATGGAAAAAGAAGACAACCGAAACGGCGATGAGGAATCCGAACAATACGGGGACCCCTCCCAGACGGGAGACGGGTTGACGGTGTTTCTTGCGGTAATTGTCCGGCCGGTCCAGACCCCAGCCCTTTTCACCCAAATGGATGACCCATGGCGTCACCAAGAGTGCCACCAGGATGCCGACCAATCCGAGAATTGCCGCGATGATCATCCGGGGCCAACATAGACCGGTTATGCCTTACTTCAATGCGTTTGCAAAGACAGCCAGAGCTTGTTCTTGCAATCTGCGGCGGCGCAAAGCAATCGGCTCACCCGACATCGGGAGCCGCTCCCCGGGCAATCCAGCCAACCACCGGGCGACTTCTTCGCTTTGGCCGCAGGAAAAAATCCCGACGCCGCCCCGTTGACTCAACATCCGGGCCACGGCCCCATGCCTTTCCCCAACCCAGAGTATGGTTCTGGGTAAAGATTGCATCACCGCCAGCTTGCTCGGCCAAAGCAATCCCCTCAGACAAGGGAGCCGGGTGGCCACCAATACTTCGGCTTCCATCAATGTTCCCATCAACTGCTCCCTGGGAACGTAGGGCAGCCAGCGACAATGCTTCAAGCCACGCCTTTCCGCCTCCAAGCGTGCTTCTTCGTATCCTGAACCTCCGCCCTGGATCACCAAATCCCAGGCCTTTCCTTCTCTTTCCAAGATTTCCTGGGCGTCCACCAACGTTTCCCAATCATGGGCCCGGCCCAAGTTGCCTGAATACATCCATATACGCCTGCCGGAGACTGCCCGGGCTGAAACATCAGAAGCCGCGAGTTCCGGAGGCCAGGGCGGCAACACCTCGGCTTGGATGCCGTGCCTCTTCTCCAACCACTGGGCCATGTCGTCATCCAGCACCACCACCTTGGCACAAGATCTATAGGCCCATCCCATCAACCCGCCCAAAACTTCGCCCGCCCACCAACCACATTCCCCCAGGGCCACCGCGGTTTCCGGATACACATCCATCACCCAATGCAGAAGACGTGCCCCGCGCACCCGCGCCACCAACACGCCGACCAACAACAGACAGGGCGGCGAACTCAGCACGATGACAGCCCCGGGTTTGGGCCCGGACACGGCCGCCGACATCATGCGCAGCAGGGACCACCCTTCATGCAACCAGCGACCCCAACCACGCCGCCTAACCCCATAGCTCGATCCGCTTCCGACGAGACGGACCTCGTGCCCCTCCTGCTCCAGTATACGGGCCAGGTCGCCAAGAAGCAGCGCGGTTGGCGATGCGTCCGGGGGGACGTATTGGTTCAACAACAGGATTTTCACACGCCGATGGCCCGCGCCGGGTTGCCGGCATACATCCCAGGTTTTTCCGGCGACTTCACCAGGACCGCTCCGGCCGCCAAAACGGTTCCGGAGGGCATATCCACCCCGGGACCAACAAAAGCCGCCGCCGCCACCCAGCATCCAGAATGGATCGTGATCGGCTTCACCACCAGATCGAAGGTTTCACGGTGGCGATCGTGCCACCCCGTGCAGAGAAAAGAGCGCTGGGACAGACAAACATTCGATCCCAATCGCACCGGGGCCAGGGAAAGGATCATCACTTCTTCCCCGATCCAAACGTCGTCGCCCATCTCCAACCTCCAAGGGAACGATATGTTGACCCCGGCGCGGATCACAGCCCGCGCACCAATACGGGCACCGAACCATCGCAGCAAGCCCACCCGCCAGCTTGAGGGCACCGGCCAGAGGGCTTGGAAAAAAAATCCCTGGCAAAGCCGCCACAAGGCTTCTTTCCAAACAGGGGCACCTCGGTCGAAATCTGCGGCTTGGTATCGCGACAAGTCCATGGCGCATACTACGCCCGCCCGCCCACGATTGTCATTCCTTCTCCTGATCGCCCCCGCTTCCCACTTGCCAAAGTGCGATCCAGCCGGTATCGTTCAATTTGTTTTGAACGATCAGGACACCGCCATCCGCGAACGCTTCATCGATTTGGGCAGCCGCTCGGCCCAAAGGCTCGGTCTGCCCCGGTCCCTCGGCCAGATTTACGCGGTTCTTTACCTCAGTCCCCGACCGCTTTCCCTGCACGACTTGATGGACGCCCTGCACATCAGCAAAGGCAACGCCAGCATGGGCGTGCGTCAACTCAAGTCCTGGGGGGCGCTCGAACAGGTCTGGGTCAAGGGCGACCGCCGCGATTACTACCAGGCCAATCCTGATTTCCGCCAAGTTCTCCGCCACCTTCTCGGTGCCCTCATTAGGCCCCGCCTGGAGTCCACTTCCCGGCAGTTGGAGGAAATGCAAGTCCTCGTCTCAGCCCGGGGTGCCAAGGGGGCAGACTCCGAATTCATCCAGGGCCGCCTGACCAAACTTCACCAGTTCGAGACCCGCATCCGCAAGATCCTGCCTCTGGCGGAGAAGCTTCTATGATCACGCTGTCCCCCCCTTCTTTCCGCCCTCCGTCTTCGGTCGACGGTCGTTGCAAATGGTGGGTTCTGCACACCAGGCCGCGCTGCGAAAAAAAACTAGACCAGTGGTTGGCCCAACAGGGATTGGGGCATTACCTCCCGCTCCGGGAAAGAATACGGGTCTATCCCGGCAAACGCACCGCCTTCCACCACCCCCTTTTCGCGGGCTACACCTTCGGAGCCTTCAGTCTTCTCCAACGCAATGCAGTTTACGGCTCCGGCCACGTGGCCGCGGTGATCGAGGTCCACGACCAGGGCCGCCTGCTAGCCGAGTTGGAAGCCATCCGGCTTGTGCTCGCATCCGGCCTCGGCACGGAGGACTGTCCCTACCTCGGCGTCGGACGCCGCGCCCGCATCACCACCGGTCGGCTCAAGGGCCTCGAAGGCGTGGTCCAGCGCAGGAGCGGACGCACCAAACTGATTTTATCCGTCGAAATCCTGCAGCGTTCCGTGGCTTTGGAAATCGAGCCCGATTGGCTCGAGCCCTTCTCCTAGTCTGCACAACCTGCTGGATTACTGGAACTTCGGCCAAATCACCTGCCGAAGGGACCGGCACGAAGTGTGAAAAAAACCAGCATGTCTGAAGCAAAAACAGAAGTCGTCATTGAGCCCAGTCGGGGCGCCCTGCACTACTGGGCCGACCTCTGGCGTTACCGGGAACTGTTCCTCATCCTCGCATGGAGGGACATTGCCGTGCGCTACAAACAAACGGTTTTCGGCGTGCTCTGGGCCATCATCCCCCCCGTCCTCACCATGCTCATCATGACCGTGGTTTTCGGCCGTGTGGCCGGTCTGCCTAGTCAGGGAGACACCCCTTACGCGCTCATGGTCTTCGCCGGCCTGCTGCCCTGGCAGTTGTTCTCCAGCGCCCTCGGCTCTTCGGGAAACAGCCTCGTCGGCAGTGCCCACCTCATCTCCAAGGTCTATTTTCCCCGCCTCATCATCCCCGGTGCGGCGCTCGCGGTCAGCTTGATCGATTTCTGCATCTCCCTCGCGGTGCTGGCCGGCCTCATGATTTGGTTCCATTTCCTTCCCCCGCTGCAGATTCTCGCCCTCCCTCTCCTCATGCTCCTGGCCACTCTCGCCGCCCTCGGACCCGGCTTGCTCCTGACCGCCCTCAATGTCACCTACCGGGACTTCCGCTTCATCATCCCGTTCATCCTCCAATTCGGGCTTTATGTCTCACCCGTCGCTTTCAGCAACGATGTCGTTCGCGCCAAGTTGGGCGAAACCCTATACCTTCTATATGCCCTGAATCCCATGGTTGGTGTCATCGAGGGCTTCCGTTGGGCCATTCTGGGCCATGCCATCTTCCCCATCTTCGAGGTGATCCTTGCTCTTGTCGTCTCTTTGCTTTTCGTCCTCTTGGGGCTGAAAGTCTTCCGCGCCACCGAGCGCACCTTCGCCGACGTGATATGACTTTCTTTTGTTCACTAACAAAATCAACGGCCCAAATCGGGTAAAGAGCGAACCTTCATCCAGCCTTTTCAAGCGCCCGCTGCTCCACCATTAAGCATACGAACGAAGTGAGTGCCCCCGTCATCTCCGTCGAAAATCTCGGCAAGGACTACATCCTCACCCACCAGGGAGGGGAGGCTTCCTATCGAACCCTGCGCGAAACCCTCAGCGGCCTGTTCCGCAAACCAGAACCCAAAAATCGGAAATCGGAAATTTTCCAAGCCCTCAACGACGTCTCCTTCGAAGTCCGGCAGGGAGAAGTCCTCGGGATCATCGGAAGAAATGGCGCCGGCAAGAGCACCCTGCTCAAAATACTCTCCCGCATCACCGAACCCACCCGCGGACGTGTCCGCCTGCGGGGAAGAGTGGCTTCCCTCCTCGAAGTCGGCACCGGCTTCCACCCGGAGCTGACCGGGCGGGAAAACATCTTCCTCAACGGCGCCATCCTCGGCATGAACCGGGCGGAAATCCGGAATAAATTCGACGAGATCGTGGCTTTCGCCGAAGTGGAAAAATTCCTCGATACGCCGGTCAAGCATTACTCCAGCGGCATGTATGTGCGCCTGGCCTTCGCCGTCGCCGCCCACCTCGAGCCCGAGATCCTCATCATCGACGAGGTTCTGGCAGTCGGGGACACCCAGTTCCAGAAAAAATGCCTCGGGAAGATGCAGTCTGTCTCCAAAAACGAGGGACGCAGCGTGCTTTTCGTCAGCCACAATCTGGGCATCGTTTCCAATTTGTGTTCGAGGGTGCTGCTCTTGAAAAGCGGTCAATTGGCCCTGCAGGGCCCGCCAGGCCCGGTTATCGCGGAAAGCATCGGAACCATCGCGTCCACAGGGGGCAGGATTTCCTGGGAAAACGACCCCATCGCCACCCGCAGCAATTTATCCATACGCTCTGCGCAAATAGTCTGTGAAGGCAGGACATGCGTCGATGTCCCCATCGACAGGGAAGTGGTATTGGAAATCGAAATCGAGGCCATGCAGGCCGAAAACCATCTTTCCTCCAGCATCCACTTGTTTGACAAGCAGGGCACCTGGGTCCTTTGTTCCGGCCTCAAGAGCGCCAGCTATCAGCCCGGACGATACCTGCACCGATACCATTTGCCGGCCAACTTCCTGAATGACGGCCGCTACACCTTCAACATCATGTTGGTGCGCGACGCCACCCGCATCGAGGTTCATATCCCAGATGCCATTTCTTTTTTTGTTCATGAGACTGGCAGCGGGCGAGACGACTACGGCGGCACGATCAATGGCTGCATCCGCCCCCATCTGCAGACTGAATCCCTTCGCCTGACCGACTGATTCCCTCAGGGATGCCCGGTAAATGCACCCGATAGACGCCCCCTCATCCGATGTCACTGTGGTCATTCCCACCACTGACCGCCCGGATTTTCTCCGTACCGCCCTCCAATCCGTTGCCGCGCAGTCGGCCCGCCCGCGCATCCGACGCGTCCTCATCTCCGAAAATCGGACTCCGGCCCGCACACGCTCCGTAGCAGGCGAGTTCTCGAGGGAACTTCCCATTGATTTCGTCTCGCACACGACGCCCTTGCCCCCGCTGGAACACCTTTTCTACCTCATGGACAACCTCGAACAGGACGGCTCCATGGCCATGCTGCACGATGACGACTGGTGGATGCCCCATCACCTCGAATCCGCACTGGCCCGCATCGGAACAGGATGCGGTCCATCCTCCACTTATTCGGGCTACCTGGAAGCCAGGTCGGAGTCATCCCCCTTCGGCTGTGGCTCTAATCTCATGCTTTGGTTCGGCGCCGGATTCCCGGACACGAGGCATGACTGGAATCTCCCAAAAACAGACATGATCCTGGCAAGTCTCTGGGGAACCCCGGTCCGCTATTCCACGCTTGTGGCCCACACCGACAGTATACGCAGGATCATGCCCGCATTGCGGCGGGCCAATCCTTTTGACAACGACCGCTTGCTGGGGGTCTGCCTGGCCGCCGTCGGCAATCTGACGTATTCCCCCACGCCCTCGGTCTGCATCAGGTTGCATCCCGGCCAGGACACTCATCGTTACGATGCCTTGGAACAATCACAAAACTTCTCTCAAACAACCCATCATTTGTTGGACATGCTGGATGATCCATCAGGGTTTGTTTTGCTGTTAGCAGACCGACTGACCAACTGCCCTGACCATTCCATCCATCAGATTCTGCCCCTGCTGGCAGAGCCGTGGTGTTATGGACCCCTCCTCGGTCGTGGTCTCCTGCCGAAAGATATCCAGGCGCTTGTCCTTCCCTATGTTCCAAAAAAGCCAAATTTCTTTTACCACCTGGGCCGCCTGCTGCCTCCGATCCTTAAAGACTGGATCGCTCGGGCACGTTCCAAGTCGGGTAAACCCAGCCGGCGCCCCCCAAAAAGCCAGCCAACACCTTCATGAAGGTTGCTTTTGCCTCGACGATACTCACCTACCCATGGGGCGGGGCGGATTCGCTGTGGACCACAACCGCCGAATCCGCCGCCCAGCGTGGGGACCATCTTTTCCTCGCTTTATCCCCCCTGACCTCCGCCCATCCACGTATCCTCCATCTCGTCGGCCGGGGCGCCACCATCCATCGTCGGGACGAACGTCTCGTCAGGGGCGGAATAAAAAAACGCCTCATGCGTTGGTGCTCAACTCTCTCCACCCGTCCGGCGATCTTCAGTGCACTCGAACGATTCTCCCCAGACATACTTTGTCTTTGCCAGGGCGGCACATTCGATTTCCTGGTTGAGCCCTTGTTGATCGACTGGTTGAAAGCAACACAGTTACCTTACGTTCTCATCTGCCAGTCAAACGATGCAGCCGTCGAATTGAATACCAGGGACCAAGCCCTTGCCCATGGATGCTTTGAATCTGCCGCCGCCACGATTTTTGTTTCCAAGCATAATCTACTGCTGGCCCAACAGCAGAGCGGGAGTTCCATTCCGCGTGCCCATGTCGTATACAACCCCACCTCGCATACCGGATTGACCGGGCTTCCCTGGCCCCCATCCCCCCCCTACCGCATGGCCACAGTTTCGCGCATCGAATCCCGGGACAAGGGACTCGATCTCCTGATCCCTGCTTTGGCGGGAGCCCTTGGTGAATCAGCGGAATGGCATCTCGATATTTTCGGCCAGGGCCCGGATACCTTGTCTCTACAAAAAATGGCGCACGGGCACGGGCTGGCCGATCGGATCGCTTTCTGCGGGCACACCACGGATATCGCAGCGCTCTGGCGGGAACACCACCTTTTACTACTGCCGTCGCGTCTTGAAGGCTGTTCCCTGGCCATGATGGAGGCCCTCTTGTGCGGACGTCCGGTTTTGGCCACTCCGGTGGGCGGCGTGGATGAATGGATCAAGGACCGCATCAGCGGCTTTGTCTGCCGCGATATCTCCGCCAATTCGTTGACCGAGACGCTTAAAGCTTGTTGGGATGCTCGCCACCAATGGGAAAACATGGGACAGGAAGCCCGCCAACATGCGCTCACTCTCACAAAGCCCCACCCTTGCTCGGATGTTTTGACTCTATTTGATCAAGCCACCCAGAATTCCACCCGGAAAAATCTTTGAAGCGCCCCCTCTTATCCACCCTTCATCACGCGGCCATCTACGCTTCCCGCATGAGAATTGCCCTGGTGCGGGCAACTGGCGTTTCTGTTGGTATGGGTGCTTTCATCGGAGCCCGCTGCGAAGTCGGCCTAGGTCCGGCACCGGCGCGTCGAGGCACCCTCCAGATCGGACCCCTTGCCCACCTTGACCAAGGCGTGATCCTCCATCCGTGGAATGGCAGCATCATCATCGGATCCCACACCTTTCTCGGCCCCCATGTCGTGATCTACGGCCATGGGGGAGTCCATATCGGCAAGGACTGCCTCATTGCCGGACACGTTTGCATTGCTTCTTCCAACCACGACATCCCGCCCATGGGAACCCTGATCCGCAGCCAGCCCGACCAACCTCTCCCGGTACGGATCGGAGACGATGTCTGGATCGGCTTCGGTGCCATCATCACCGGTGGCGTCACCATCGGAGATGGCTGTATCATCGGAGCCGGAACTGTTGTCACCCATGATCTGCCGACGGGTGCCATCGCGGTGGGCAACCCGGCGCGTATCCTGCGCCACAGGTCATGAATGTTTCCGTCATCCTCCCCGCCCACCAACCCCACCGGGAACGCCTGGCCCGCACACTCGAGGGGCTGGCCTCTCAATCCCTGCCAATCGACCAATGGCAGTTGCTGATCATTGACAATGCCTCCCAGCCTCCCCTGGCCGTGGATCTCTCCCGATTCCCAGGAGCGCGCATCATCGCCGAATCCCGAATGGGCCTCTCCCACGCCCGTCGCACCGGCGTGCGGGCCAGCTCCGCCGAGTTCCTCGTTTTTGTCGACGATGACAACCTCCTGGCACCGGACTACCTCGAAAGCGCACTTGATCTCATGCGCACCAATCCCCAGGTCGGTGCCGCTGGTGGAGCATCTCTTCCCGAATTCGAAGCCCCCCCGCCGGACTGGTCCATCCCTCACCACGGGCTGTTGGCCCTGCGCGATCTGGGTAATGCATTCATGACCGCGACCTGGAACGGAGAATATCCGGCTTGCGCCCCCATCGGGGCGGGCATGGTCCTCCGCCGCTCTGCCCTCGGGGCCTGGCTCAACGACAGCGATACTTCCCTTACAGATCGCTGTGGCAAGAGCCTGGCCTCGGGCGGGGACAACGACATTGTTCTTCACGTCCTCAAATCCGGCTGGGAAGTGGCCTACTCCCCGGGACTCCGGCTGACCCACCTGATTCCGGCCTCGCGTCTCGAACCGGCCTATCTTGCCCGGCTCCACGAATCCATGCAGGCTTCCTGGATGCGCGTTCTGACCAAACACGGTTGCAACCCCTGGTTTCCCATCCCGCGCTGGACCCTCCATCTGCGTCAATGGAAGGCCTACTTCAGCTGCCGTGCCTGGGAGGGACCCTCCGCCCGGATTTCTTGGCATGGAGCCTGCGGTCACTTCGCCGGGCGCATCCCCCTATGAAATGGTACGACCGCATCCATAGCCTCCTCAACCATGCTGGTTGGCAGATCCGCCGTTACCGGCCGCATGACCCGGCCGCAGAGGTGCCAGACCTTTTGCCCGAGGAACGGGAAATCATCCGCAGGGTATCGCCCTTCACCTATACGGGTCCGGCCCGTTTGGCCTCGGTTCTCAATGCAGTCGCCCACTGCGTGGAACAAGCCATTCCGGGAGACATCGTGGAATGCGGGGTCTGGCGCGGAGGCAGCATGATGGCCGCCGCCCTCCAATTGCTCCGACTCCAGGATGACTCGCGCTCACTCTGGCTTTACGACACTTACACGGGAATGACCGCTCCCACCGACAAGGATCTTGATCTGGCCGGTCGCTCGGCCAGCACGCTTCTTGGAGATCCGCTCCACAGCGAAGCCGTTGCCTGTGTGGCCGGTCTCGACGATGTCCGACAGAATCTCCACTCCACCGGTTATCCCGGGGAGCAAACCCACTACATCGTCGGCCCGGTGGAGAAAACCATTCCGGCCCGGCTGCCTCAATCCATCGCCCTGCTGCGCTTGGATACCGATTGGTATGAGTCGACCCGTCACGAACTGGAACACCTTTACCCGTTGCTGTCACCCGGGGGCATCCTGATTTTGGATGATTACGGACACTGGCAGGGGGCGCGACGCGCGGCCGATGAGTTTTTTTTCTCGCTGCCCGCGGCTCCCTACCTTCACCGAATCGACTATACCGCAAGATGTCTGGTCAAGCCCGCGTCCAACTCCAACTAAACAGCATGTCATCCAACATTTCCGCCCGCCTTCATCTCCTGCGTATCGCCCTGACCCGTCGCTTCATCTGGAACGATGTGACCGCCTTGGCCCGCGAATACGGCATGGATTACCAGGACGTCATTGGAAACACCGGACCGCTCGATCTGGCCGGAATGCTCACGAAGACGCAGACCAAACAAAGGATGCCCGTGGATCTGGGCGATCCAGAGGCGTTCACCCCGCAAGGAGCACCGGGTCACTTCCATTCCGAACCTTCCGTCTCCCGATTTCTTTATCAATTGGCACTTTCCATTCCTGCGCAGACCATCATCGAACTCGGCTGCTTCACCGGCTGGTCCACCGCGCATCTGGCCCTGGCCATACAACAGACTGGCGGAAAGGTATGGGCCTTGGACCCCTGCCACAGGTATCTCGATGCCGCCCACGCCAATCTCAAACGCCATCAACTCGAAGGCTGGGCCACCTGGGTCGAGGGAACTTCTCTCGATCCTTCGGTGATGGAGCAGCTTCCGCCGCAGGCCCAATTGATCTTTCTCGACACATCCCATGCCTATCCAGACACCCGTGATGAAATCCTGGCCTACGCCCCCCGCCTGGCCCCAGGCGGCTTCCTGGTGCTTCACGATGCGGTCAGCGCTCCCGGGGTCCGTCGTTCTTTGGTGGAATTGAAGGACCGTTTCGACATCCACGTTTTCGCCAGTGAACGCGGACATGGGGTGGCCGTTCTCCGTCCCCGCTCCCCATGACCATCCATCCCTCCATCGATGCCCGCCATCCGGCCTGGCCAACCGTCGCGCTGCCAGACCGCCAAGGCGTTGTTTACGTCGCCACCAGTCGTCGGTTCCTTGATGAGGCCCGGACCGCCGCCGCTCATGTGCGACTCCACAACCCCGGGTTGGCTATTTGTCTTGTTTCCGACTGTGCGGAAAGCGACCCCGATCCCTTTTGGGATGACCTTGTTCCCGTCACCCATCCCCATTTCGGCTTCCGGGACAAGATCCTCATGGGCCTCTGCCCCTACCAACATTTTCTTTACCTCGACGCCGACACTCGCGTGCTGGCAGGTCTGGAAGATGTTTTTACTTTGCTCAAAAGATTTGATTTCGCGGGCCATCAACTTTTTGAGGGCCATGACTGTCCATTACCAGGTATTCCGGATGCTTTCCCCGAGTTCAATGGCGGGGTCTTGGGCTTCCAGCACTCGCCCCGTCTTCATGGATTCTTCGCTCGTTGGATCGAACGGTTTGATGCCTATTTTGCCCTCAATCGGGATGGCTATTACCACTACTCGAATGCCAGCGACCAAAAGAGCCTCCGCCAAACGGTTTGGGAATCAGGACTGTCCGTCGCCGTGCTGGGCCCCGAATACAACTTCACCCCGCACCACCTGGATTTTGCCTGTGCCAATGTGCGCATTCTCCACGGCCGGGGCGAAGCCCATCTTGACCAACTGACCGTCCGCCTCAACCGGCAGCTGGGCAATCGCGTCTACATCCCCCGTTTGGATGCCGTTCTGATGGACGACTCCCAACCGGAAGAATTGACCCGGGCCTGGCTCATGGCCGGGCTGCAACTCCTGCGTCACGCCGGTCGTGCATTGTTTCCCATCGCCCTACGCAATCATTTGCGCCAACAACATTGGATCAGCCGCCTGTTCCTGCGCAACCGTTTCACCGAATCCACTCCGGAAAATGATCCAAAATGGAAGGCCGGCGCTCCCCCCGAAGCATGACCCCCGGACGGATGCTTTATCACATATGGCACCGGCCCCGGTCCTTTCTGGCCCGCTGCCGGGCACGGGGTGGATTCTACCCCTCCTGGCTTGAGCACCGGGGGGAGGCGGCCATGCGGAAGGCCGCCCTTCATCTGCCCATCATCACCGCCGACCCACAGACCCCTCTCCGGACGATATGGTTTCTCACCGGCCAACGTTTTTGGCACCTCACCCTCTTCTGCGCCTGGTCGCTCCGCAGGGCCACCAGCTCCCGGTGGCGCATCTGCTTAATCGATGACGGCTCCCTGCAGCCCGGACGGACCGAATTGTTCCATGACCACTTCGAAGAAGTCCGGGTGATCGGGCGAACGGAAGCCCTCTCACGGCTGGAGGCCGAACTTCCCCGGGAACGTTACCCCTTCCTGCACAGGCAGTGGCACACCTATCCCAACATCCGCAAACTAATCGACCCGCATCTGGCCCACGTCGGTTGGAACCTGGTCCTCGACTCGGACATGTTGTTTTTCCGCAATCCCGGCTTGCTTCTGGAGTGGCTCGACCAGCCCGCGACTCCCCTGCACGCTGTCGATCACGAAACCTCCTACGGATACCCGGATCAAACCCTGCAGGAATGGGCCGGCTGCAAGGTGCCCCCGCTGGTCAACGTCGGCCTGACCGGTTTGGACGGAAGCATCCTCGACTGGGATTGGCTGGAAGCGATGTGCCGCGATTGGATCACCCGCCACGGCACTCACTACTATCTGGAGCAGGCCCTGATCGCCACCCTCGTGGCACGTGCTGGCGCAAGGACCATCCTGCCGGCGGATGACTATGTGACCCTACCCGTCCTGCCTGAAGCCATCGAACGCCGCGCCGTCCTGCACCATTACGTGGCTAGTTCCAAGAAATGGTATTTCCGGCACAGCTGGCAGAGTCTCCTGGCGTGAACTCCCCTCTCGTTTCCATCCTCATCCCCTGCCGCAATGCCGCCCCATGGTTGCGCGCCTGCCTGGACTCCGCCTTCGCCCAAACCTGGCCGGAAAAAGAAATCATCCTTGTCGATGATGGTTCCACCGACGGCAGTCTCGCCATCGCGCGGGCCTATCTTGCCCGCGGACTCAGGCTGATCGAAGGACCCTCGCGCAATGCCGCCGCTGCCCGCAACACCGCCCTCCATGCCGCCAAGGGGCAGTGGATCCAGTTCCTCGATGCCGACGACCTTCTCGCGCCCGACAAAATCGAACGCCAGGTCCGCCTCGCCGCCGGCCAACCCAACATCCGCTTGATGTCCGGGGAATGGGACCGCTTCCTAACCAACCCGAACGAAGCCCGGTTCCGACCCCAGCCCAACTGGAAAGACCTCGATCCCGTAGAATTCCTGTCCCTTCTTTTCCATGGGGGATGGATGATGCAACCGGGCGCCTGGTTGAGCCACCGGACCCTCTTGGACGAAGCAGGAAGCTGGAACGAAAACATCACGCTGAACGACGATGGCGAATATTTTGCCCGCGTGATGCTGGCCGCGGGCCGCATCTATTTCTGCCCGGGCGCCCGCATCTACTATCGCAGCCTGCCGTCGGGCTCCCTGAGCAGCCGCTCGGATGCACGATCCCTTCAATCCCTCTTCGATGCCACCTCCTTGATTTTTCAAAACTTGGAAAAAACCGCGGGTTCCGACACCGCCCGTCCCATCATGGCCGCGGGATGGAAATGGCTTGCCTTCGAACTTTATCCCGGGGCCCCCGGTCTTTCACGCCGTGCCGAGGACGCGAGCCGTGCACTCGGGGGCAGCCTGCGCCCCTTTCCTGCAGGCCCCACCTTCCAAGCACTTTCCCGGCTGGTGGGTTGGCGTGCCGCCAAACGCATCCGCCACCTGTTATCGAACGGCGGGCGCTCCCAGATCGCGCCTCCACTGCCATGCCCCGCCCCCCGTTGAATCCGGACGCATACTCGCCCTGGCTGAACGCCCTGCGTGGGGCGGCCTGTCTGGCCGTGGTCCTGCATCATTCCCATCTTCTGGTTGAGGACAGCAGCCACCCGATCCTCGTCTTCATGGCCGGGCTCTTCGACCGTGGCTGGCTGGGCGTGGCCGCATTTTTCGCCCTTTCCGGTTTTCTGATCACCGGAATCGTGGAGCGACGCACCGGCGATGACCGGCAGGCCGCGGCCTTCTGCCTCGACCGTGCACTGCGCATTTTCCCGGCCTACTGGGTCGCCTGGGTTTTCGCCGTGGTTCTGGCCTGCCTGGCCGCGCCGTTCAACGGGCGCGGTATTCCGGCAAACTGGCCCGCCCGGGCCCCGGACATCCTGGCCGACCTGTTGTTGACGGGACATTGGATCGGAATCCAATCCCCGATCCTGGTCAATTGGAGCCTGTGCTACGAAATCGGCTTTTACCTGATTGCCGCTGCCGCTCTTCTACCTCTCTTTGCAGGCGCCGCCTCGAGAATCCTTTATCTGGCCGCGATCACGCTTGTGGCCCATCTACTGCCACGGGGAAGCACGGCCCTGCTGGATCTTTGGCCCCAATTCGCCGCCGGTTGTGCCGCACGTCTGGCCCTGCAATCCCATCTGGCATGCCGGCTGCGCCAGGCCGCACTTGCCTATCCATTCGGACTGCTTCTATTTTCTCTCTTCTTCGGCCAGGCGGCCCATGCAGTGGCGGCGGCCAGCGCCCTGCTGATGGTCCTGGTGGTCCGCTTCGGCACATCCTGGCCCCGCCCTCCCCGCTTGCTGGCCGCCCTTGGAACGATTTCCTATTCGGTCTACCTCGTCCACCTCCCGGTCATGAGTCCGGCTCACAATCTGGCCCACCGCTACATTTCCACAAACAGCCCTTCTTACCTTTTCTTCTGGTTGGGGCATGTCCTGCTGGGCCTCGCCGCCGGTTGGTGCTTCTTCCGGCTGGTGGAAAGGCCACTGGAAAACTTCCGTCACCGTTTGCAGGGCAAAACTCCCAGGCAAATCCACTCCGATTGATGCCCCCGCATGCCGCCCTCCCACACAACCACACCCCTCGTCCAAGTCTATGTGCCCACCTTCCGCAGACCCCATCTTCTGCAACGGGCACTCGATTCACTCCGGGCCCAAACCTTCACCCAATGGGCGGCCGAAGTGCACAATGACGATCCCAGCGATCCACTCCCTTCCCGCATTGTCAGCGAGCTTGGTGATCCCCGAATCCGGATGGACGTCCACCCAAGGAATCTCGGAGGCACGGCCACCTTCAACCTTTTTTTCCAAGGCTCCCCCGCTCCCTTTTATTCCATGTTGGAGGATGACAACTGGTGGGAACCCGACTTCCTTCGCAGCATGCTTGATGCCGCAGAGGCGCATCCGGAGGTCGTCGTCTTCTGGGCCAACATGCGGATCTGGAAGGAAGAGGTAGAGGGTGCGTTCACCGACACCGGCACCACCACTTGGCCCATCGAAGACGGCAGCGGGCCCCACTCCCTGATGTCGTGGGGCCGACCACTCCAGTCCATCGGCGCTCTCCATTCCCAGAGCGCCCTCCTCCTCCGCTCGCGCCCGGGCGATGACTGGAGGACACCCGATGTGCCCATCGCTGTGGTGGAAGTGTTCCGCGAGCGCATGTTCCCCCATCCCTTGGTGTTGGTGAATACGCCCAAAGCGCATTTTTCCCTCACACGCACCACCGCGCGTTCGTTTGATCGTGCTGAATGGGCCGAAATGCAGGCCATGCTCGCCGCCACGTTCGTGCGGCAATCCGTGAAGCGATTTCCAAGACAAACGGAAACGTTGGAGCACCTTTGGGCGTGGGCTGTTTCCCAAAAGCCCCCATGCACCGCCCCGCTTCTTTTGGCCGCCCTTTATACCCCGGCCGCCTTTTTCTTCTGGCACCGGGAATCCCCCTTGCGTCTGGCCCGGCTGCTGGTCACGCTGTTCCTCAGGCCCCGGCTCCTCTGGCGGCTGGTCCGCTCGCCATCGGCCCACCGCGATTGGTGGGATTTCCTGGACCACCACACCGCCGCCCGATTTGCCGAATCCTCCCGCCTATGATCCGCGTCTTCCACCCTTCCGTCGCCCCCTTCGTCCAACAAGCCGCCTTGGCTTTCCACGAGGCCGGACTTCTTGACCGCTTGGTCACCACCCTCGTCCACCGTCCAAACTCCCACGGACAAAGAGCCCTCTTCCGGCTGGCCAAGCTGGCCAGTTATCCGCTCGAGGCCCGCTGGAAGCGCCGCAACGACGGCGGCATTCCCTTCAGCCACATCGAAACCCACCCCACCGGCGAGCTCCTGCGTTTGGCTTCCGGTCTGATCGACCGCGACGGACGTCTGACCGACCGGGTTTGGGAATGGTCCGAAACCCGATTCGACCGTTTGGTCGCTTCCGGTCTTCCCCAGGGACTGCGCGCGGTCTATGGCTTTGAATACAGCTCGTTGGCGACCCTCACTCGGGCCCGCTCCCTCGGTATTCCCTGCGTTTACGAGCTGCCCGCCCCCGAGCCCCTATTTGTCCAGTCCATTCTGGAACGCGAAATGCAGGTCCTTCCCGAATTGGCCACGGCCTATCATGCTTATACCGCCGAACGTGAAGACCGGCGGACCGCCCGCCGCCGCGCCGAATGGGCCGCGGCCGACGTCCGCGTCTGCGCCTCGCGCTTCAGCCGGGATTCCTATGCCGCCGCCGGGCTCGACACCTCCAAGATGATCGTTATTCCCTACGGGGCCCCGGAGACGGTCGAAGAAGGGGTGGCGGTATCGGGCGGAACGCGGGGCCTTGGACCCATGGTCATTCTGTGGGCCGGCACCTTTGGCATGAGGAAGGGCGCCCACTACCTCCTGGAAGCCTGGCGCAAGGGCGGTTTCCACCGACACGCCTGCTTGCGGATTTTCGGACGCGTTGAACTGCCGCGCCGGTTGACCCATCCACTTCCCGACGGCGTGGAATTCGGCGGCTCCATTCCCCGCAGCCAACTCATGCTGGAATACCAGCGGGCCGATCTCCTGGTTTTTCCCACCCTCTGCGACGGATTCGGGCTGGTGGCCACAGAAGCCTGGTCCTCCGGCCTGCCGGTCCTGGCCACCCCCAAGGCCGGAGCGACCGACCTTCTGCGCGACCGGGAAAACGGCCTCCTCATCGAAGCCGGCAGCACGGACGCCCTTATCCAGGCACTGCAGTGGTCCCTCGACCACCGCCCGGAACTTGGGGCCATGCGCCCGGCGGCCCGCGCCACAGCCGCTGCCTGGCAATGGTCCGACTACCGCCGCACCCTGCGCGAATCGGTCTTGTCCAAACTTAAAGGTTGTTCCTAAAATGAAATCCTTCGTCAAATCCCTCCTCCCCCTGGGACAAGGCCCCCGTCCCAGGCGCATCCTTTCCGGACTCTACCGCGGACTTTGGTTGGAAATCGATCCAGCCTTCGAGACCCAGATCTGGGCCGGTTTATACGAAATGGAAACGCATGCCTCGCTCCGCCGGCTGGCCAAGGGGGCGCATGCCTTCGTCGACATAGGCGCGGGTTCGGGCGAGCTTTCCCTCTGGTTTGCCAAAATCCATCCCACTGCCCCCGTCCTGGCCTACGAACCGGACGAGGCCTGTCGCGAACGGATGAAGCGCAACCTGTTTTTGAATTTTCCCGGGACGCCGCCTGCCCTCACCCTCAGCGGGGAATTCATCGACGACCGGGAAGGAACCGTCTCCTTGGATGAAGTGGCCCGACTGCTGCCTGCCCCGGTGCTCATCAAGATCGACACCGAGGGGGCGGAAGCCCGTATCCTCCGCAGCGGTTCCTCCATTTTGCGACAACGCAAAGCCCGGCTGCTCATTGAAACCCACTCCCTGGAACTCGAAATCGAATCCCTCCATCTCCTCCGGGAATGGGGTTATCAAACCGAGGTCATCCGCCCAGCCGCTTGGCGGAGATGGCTGCCGGAATTCCGGCCACCCCTCCATAACCAGTGGATCGCCGCCACCCCGGTCCCATGAACGCCAAGATTTGTCTGATCACCCCGGGGCACCTGGCCTCAACTCCCCGTTTGGTCCGCGAGGCCCAAGCCTTGCACGAAGCCGGGTATGATATCCATGTCCTCAGCGGGCGGCACTACCCGCCGGTCGAGCCCCTGGACCGGTCGATCCTCGACTCCGTTTCGTGGAAAGTCACCCGGGTGCCGATGCCGCACAACCTCCAGGCCAAGGCACGCCGTGCCCTGGCGCGCTTCTGGCTGAAAACTTCCACCCCCATCCCCGCATCATGGGCCGCCACCGCCCATCATGCCCATGCCTCCACACTTACCGCTGCCGCCTCGCACATACCCGCGCAACTATACATCGGCCACTGCCCGGCCGGCCTGGCCGCCGCCGCCGGGGCCGCCTGCCGCAACCATGCCCGACTGGGATTTGATCTGGAAGATTTTCATCCCACGGAAACAAGCTTCGCCCGTAACGATACCGCCGAGCATCGGGCCCTGCGCATCCTCCTGGCCAAGTGGCTCCCCCTTTGCCACCACCTGACCGCCGCCTCGCCGGGCATCGCCCGCGCAGCGGGGGAATTCACCACCCGCCCCATCCGCCCCGTCCTCAATGTTTTTTCTAAGCGCGATGCCCCCCACACACCCGGACAGGCGTCGTTTTGTCCCGGGGAAACCCTCCGTTTCTACTGGTTCTCCCAGACCATCGGGCCGGGCCGGGGCTTGGAGAATGCCGTCCGTGTGCTGGGCCGACTCCGCCACCCAGCCGAGTTGCATCTGCGCGGATTTCCCGACCCGGGCTTCATCGCGCATTTGCAACAGCTGGCCGCACGGGAACCCCGTCCCTGCCGGATCCTTGTCCTTCCTCCCGCTCCTCCGGATGAAATGGTGCGGCTGGCCGCCGACGCCCACATGGGTCTTTCCCTGGAGGAATCCCAGCCCCCCAACCGGGACCTTTGCTTGACGAATAAAATATTCGCCTATCTGCTCGCTGGTATACCGCAATGGCTCAGTCCGACTTCGGCCCAGTCCGCTTTTTTCCCGGAGATACGCTCGGCCGCCCTGCTGGCCGACCCCGCACAACCCGATGCCACCGCCGCGGCCGTGGATGCCCACTTCAACAACCCCGCCGGGGTGGACCATGCCCGTCGGGAAGCCCGCCGGCTGGCCGAAACCCGCTACTGTTGGGAGGTTGAGCAGACCGGATTCTTGGCTTCAGTCCGGGAGGCCCTGGCCGGATGAAAATCCTCCTCACCGCCGATCCGGGGATTCCGGTGCCCCCCACCGGCTACGGTGGCATCGAACGGATCATCGACGCCCTGGCCCGGGGCTTGGTCGGCAGGGGCCACGCGGTCGCCCTGGTGGCCCATCCCGATTCCACCTGCCCGGGCGTCCGGCTGTTTTCATGGCCCGACCTCGGCACCACCGGACTCACATCTCAAATGCGACAAGCTGCGCACCTCGCCCAAAGCACCCGGCGATTCCAACCGGACGTGGTGCACAGCTTTTCCCGCCTGGCCCTCCTCCTGCCCCTCATGGCCGACCGCCAACCCATGGTGATGTCCTACCAGCGCCACACCGGAGGCGCGGGGGTGCGCATCGCCGCCCTGCTGGGCGGAGCCTGCCTCCGGTTCAGCGGATGCAGTGACTTTATCTGTGACATGGGCCGGAAGGCCGGTGGTGACTGGACCACCATTCCCAACTTTGTCGAAACCGCCGCCTGCACCTACGGCCCGCATGTACCGGCCGATGCTCCTCTGGTCTTCCTGAGTCGCATCGACCGCATCAAGGGCCCGGATCTCGCCATCGCCATCGCCCGCAAAGCCGGACGCCGCCTCATTCTGGCCGGGAACATCCCTTCGGATCCCGGCGGGCAGGCCTTTTGGCAAAAACACATCGAGCCCGAGCTGGGAAAGAACGGGGTGGAATGGGTCGGCGAGGTCGATGATTTCCGCAAAAATGAACTCCTCTCCTCGGCTGCCGCACTGCTGCTTCCCATCCAGTGGGAAGAACCGTTCGGCATCGTCTTTGCCGAAGCCCTGGCCTGCGGCACCCCGGTGCTGACCTGCCCGCGCGGCGCCGCCCCGGAGATCGTCCACCCGGGACAGAACGGATTCTTGTTCCGCACCCTTGACGGGGGTGTCGAAGCGGTGGAACGTTTGTCTTTGATCGATCGCGCCGCCTGCCGCCGGGATGCGGAAGCCCGCTTCAGTGCCACCTCGGCCGTGGAACGTTACCTCGATCTCTACCAAGGATTGCTCCATGATTGCTGACCTGGTCCGAAGACCCTTCCTATCCTTACTTTGGCTCCTGATCCGGGGGGGCAGCCGGACTTGGCCCGATTTCGGGCCCGGTCCGATCCTGGTCGTCGCCCCGCATCCGGACGATGCCGCCCTGGGTTGCGGCGGATGGATGTTGGAAGCCGGCCAACGCGGGAGAGATATCCACATCCTTTGCCTGACGGATGGCGCGGCTTCCCACCCCGGCGATCCTGCCTGGCCGGAGGAACAGCTGCGCCGGGTGCGGCGGATCGAGGAACAGACAGCCGCGACCCACTTGGGCATACCCGCCGAGCGACTGCATTTCTTCGATTGGCCCGACGGGCGGCTGGAACAGCTGGCACAAAACGAACCAGGACGGGTGGCGGAACTTGCCACGTTCCTGGAAAGTCTCCGGCCCTCCATGGTGCTGGTGACCGCGCGGGACGAACCCAGTTGCGAACACCGGGCAGCCTGCCGCATGCTTTATGCTGCCATCGAAAAGAGCCAACTCCGTCCCCTGGTGCTCGAATACGCGGTTTGGGCCCGTTGGTCGCCACCTTCCCTGTGGCGGGCCATGCGGGGTTGCCGGGAATGGCATTACCACTACGTCGGACCGGAAGAAAGAAGGTCGCGCGCCTCAGCGGTGGCCGCCCACGCCAGCCAACACGCGGCACCAGGTCTACCCGGCGGATTTTTCCAGGTTTTCAGGCGACCGGAAGAAGTGTACTTCCACTACGCAAAGGGATTCCCATCATGAATTGGCTGCACAGGGCATGGGAAGCCATCGATTACCGCTTCATTCGGGGACCCAGGGGAGGCGGCAAACCCGTGCCCCAGGAATTCCTCGACCGGGAATACCGCAGCGGAGCGTGGGACCACTTCTGGGGCGAGGATGAAAAAAACCGCCATCTCGTGCTGACTGAAACCATCCTCGCCACACCGGGGACGTTTTCCCTTTTGGATCTGGGCTGTGGCAGCGGCCGTCTCGCCTCCATGATTCCCGCGGAACGCGTCAGCGATTACCTGGGGGTCGATCTCTCCGAGGAGGGATTGGCCAAATCGCGCGCCCTCGGGTTGGGACACTGCCAATTCCTCCGCGCCAATTATGAATCCTGGAACCCCGAGCGGGCCTGGAACTTCATCGTCTTCAACGAAAGCCTGGGCTACGCGGTCGACCCCGCGGCCACCGCAAGGCGCTTCCACCGCCACTTGGCTCCGGGTGGCCGCCTTCTGGTCTCTCATTTCCGCTGGGGCAACCATGCGGCTTTCTGGAAACGCCTCGGACAGAGCTTCACTTTTCCCGTCTCCCGGGAAGTGGCCAACCCCCAAGGTCAGATCTGGGACATCCGGGAACTCCAAGCCCCCGGTCCATGAGGCAGCTTCTCATCATCAGCCCGCATTTCCCCCCGGTCAACGCACCCGACATGCAACGGGTGCGCATGAGCCTGCCCTACTACCGCGCACATGGCTGGAACCCCGTGGTGCTGACGGTCCACCCCAGACGCCAGCACGCTCTCCCTGAGCCGGAGTTGTGCCGGACGGTCCCGGAGGACATCGAAGTCGTCTACTGCGGAGCACTGCCCCAGGCGCTGGCGCACCCTTTCGGCATCCACAATGTGGCCCTGCGGGCCTGGGCGCCACTGTTCCTGCAGGGCTTGGCGCTTTTGAAAAAAAGACGCTTTGATCTGGTCTTCTTCTCCACCACCCAATTCGCCGTCTATCCGATGGGCCCGCTGTGGCAAGCCCTGACCGGAACTCCTTATGTCATCGACATCCAGGATCCCTGGCTGACCGATTATTACTATCAACCGGGTGCTAGAAAGGCGCCCGGCGGCTGGAAGTTCCACTTCAGTTATCTCCAGGCCCAACTGGCCCAGGAACCCATCTACCGCCGCGCAGCCGGTTTCATTTCCGTCTCCAAACGCTACCTCACAGACCTGGAGATTTCCTATCCTTGGATGCGAGACAAGCCGCGTGACACCATCGCTTTCGGCGTCAGCGAAACAGACCTGCAGGCGGCAAAGAAGACAGCACCACAGCCCGGTCCCAGCCCCGCCCGCCCCGGTTTGGTCCGGGTGGTCTATACCGGCGCCGCCGGGCCCATCATGCCCGACGCGCTGCGATGCCTCTTTGCCGGGTTGCGCCTGCTTCGGCAACAAGACCCGGAGGCGGCGGCACGCTTGCGCTTCGAGTTTCTCGGCACTTCGTATGCGCCGGCAGGATTGGCCCAATGCTCCGTCCTGCCGGTGGCCCGGGAAGAAGGACTGGCGGATTTTGTATCCGAAGAACCGGAGCGCATAGGCCATCTCGACAGCCTCCGCATGCAGGCCGGGGCGGACGTCCTCCTGCTCCTCGGTTCCAAGGACCTGGCCTACTCGCCCTCGAAGATTTACCCCTACTTCCTCTCCGGAAAGCCCATGCTTTCCCTAGCATTCCAAGGGAGCGTATTGGAAGACCTCCTGCTACATCTCCGCTGCGGCACCCGTGTCGCGCTCCGTCCCAATGCTCCACCGGAGGAGAGTGCCGAATCCGTGGCCTCGGCCCTGGCCCTCACCGCACGGAATCCGACCGCTCTTGAGACAGGCAGTCGCAATGAGACCGCTTTCCGGAGGGATTTTTTGGCCGAATCACTGACGGTCCGGCAGTGCCAGATCTTCGATCAATCGCTGACCGCCACACAGAAACCGGCGTGAGAACCATTTCCAAGTCCCACCCCACGGAAACGGTTGTTGCGGGCGTCACCGAATCCGTCCTGCTCAGCAACCGGCAGGTACACGCCCTTTTCTGGCTGGCCGCGGTTTTGGTGGTTATCAATTGGTTCAATGTTCACGAGTCTTATGCCATCGAAACCCAACTCGGTTACGGTTTGACCGCCTTCGGGGCCCTTCTCCCCCTCCTGCTCTGGAGCCGCGGCATGGTCCCGGGGATTCCGGTTTTCCCGGCCTTTGTTTTTTTTCAGTTCATGGCCTTTGGCATGCCCCTCCTCAGCCAGCATCCAGGCATCACCGTCCATTCACCCCAGGACCACCTCGACGCCGGAGCCATCGTCGCCGCCGCGCTCCTCAGCGGCACCGCCGGCTGGCTGCTGGCCGGGAACCGCCTCCGACCCAAGGTGGCCTCCTGCCGCCAACTGAATGAGACGGGCGGCGAGCGCATCCTCATTGCCTCCATTTTTCTCGATGCCCTGCTGGACGCGAACAACATTTATGATTGGATCGACATCCCCTCTGGAATTTTTTCCATCCTCCGCGGCATCCTTGGCGGCGTCTCGACTCTGGCCCTCTTTGTCATCAGCAAGCATTGGGGCTCGGGCGAACTCAAGAACAACCTCAAATGGGTTTTTCTGTTCGCGGTGATCCTCAATTTCTTTATCCAAGTCACCACCCTCCTTCTCATCAGTGCGATCAGTGTGGCCTGTATCGCCATCGGAGGGTTCACCCTGGGTTCCCGGCGCCCCCCCTGGCTGGCGATCGGTCTCTTCATTGCATTGATCGCTTTTCTCCACCAGGGCAAGGCTCCGGTCCGCGCCAATTATTGGGGCCCCAACCGCGAGTCTCTCATCACCTCGGTCGATGAAACCTTTGAAATGTACCGGTTCTGGTTCGATTCTTCCGTGGAGGCGATGCAGGAGGGTGGGGGTTCCGATGAACAGGAAGAAAAAGTCTCCGCCTTCCAAAGAGCCAGCCTGATGCACCTCTTTCTTTACGAAAAGAGCATGATCAACAACGGCCTGGATCTCATGTTAGGGTCCACCTACGTCATCATCCCGGAACTCCTGATCCCGCGCTTCATCCACCCGGACAAACCCTGGAGCCTGGAAGGCACCAGCCGCTTGAACATCCACTTCGGCATTCAAACCCGTGAGGAAACCATGGTCACCACCATCGGGTGGGGACTTTTCAACGAGGGCTTTGCCAATTTCGGTTTCTGGGGTGTCGTCGTATTGGGTTTCCTGGCCGGGGCAGCAGCCGGGGCCATCACTTACTATAGCCAGGGCTATCCCTTCCTTTCCCTGCGCAGCCTGACCACCATCCTCGTGGTCAGTTCCTCATTCCAAACCGAGCACACCATGGCCGTGCTGGTCACCTCCCTCTTCCAATCCTACGTCGGCCTGCTGGCCTTCGGCCTGGTTTTCATGAAGGATCTCCCCACCAGGGAATGGATCCTTTTTGTCACCGCCCGGGCCAAAAAGACGGGCGAAGCCAAGAAGCGGAACCTGGCCGTATGAAGATCGCCATCATCACCTCGCATCCCGTGCAATACTACGCCCCCTGGTTCCGCTATCTGGCCGGGCACGGCACCGACCTGCGGGTCTTTTACCTCTGGGACTTCGGAGTCAAGGAAACCCATGACCCCGGCTTCGCCCGGTCTTTCCAATGGGATATTCCCCTGCTGGATGGATATGAACACGAATTCGTGCCCAACGTCGCCACCGATCCGGGCACCCACCATCCCGGCGGACTTGACAACCCGGAATTACAGGAAAGGGTCGCCGCCTGGAATCCCGGGGCGGTCTTGTTGATGGGTTATTCTTGGAAAAGCATGCGTGAATTCATCCTTTCGCGGAAGCGACACCGGACGCCCCTGCTCCTGCGCGGCGACTCCCACGACCTGGCCCGGCCCCGCGGATTGCGGACGGCAGCCGCACGGCTGGCGGCGGGCTGGATCTTCCGCCACCTCGATGCCTTTCTGGCCTGTGGCCAGGCTAATACCGAGTATTTTCTCAACCGGGGCGTCCGGAGGGACCGCATCTTTTTCTGCCCACACACCATCGATGACGGGCGCTTCCAGCGAACCCCGGCGGTCTTGGAAGGTGCCGCCTCCCTGCGCCTGGAATGGGGTCTGCCCCCCGATACCCGGGTCGTGCTTTTTGCCGGCAAATTCGAGGAAAAAAAACGCCCGCTCGACCTATTGCAGGCCTTTCGCATGTCTGGCGTCAAGAACGCCCACCTGGTTTATGTGGGATCCGGCCCGCTGGAGACCCGGCTCCGGGACGAGATCGGCACGGACCCGAAGGTGAGGGTGTTTCCTTTCCAGAACCAGAGCCAGATGCCCGTGGTGTACGCCGCCACCGATCTCCTGGTGCTTCCCAGCTACGGTCCGTCTGAGACGTGGGGATTGGCGATCCAGGAAGCGCTAGCCTGCGGATTGCCCGTGATTGCCAGCAGTCACACCGGCTGTGCCCGGGATCTGATTCAACTGGATCGCAACGGCCTGGTCTTTCCCGCAGGCGATGTGGCGTCTTTGGCCCGTGCCCTGACCCGAGCCTTGGAACCCGGAATCCTTGCCTCGTGGATTCCTTTTTGCCGTTCTGCGCTGGAACGCTACAACCATGAGCAGGCGGCCAGGGGCCTGGCAGAAGCGGTCACCGCCACGCGCGCATGAACAATCAAAGACCACTCGACATTCTGCTTTGTTGTCCAGACTTCTCACGGGAACACGGCGGCATCCAGCAATTCAGCCGCCTGCTCGCATCGGCCCTCCACGCTTCTCCCTCCACCGCCCGCGTGCATATCCTCTCCTACCCCGGGACATCGTCTCCCTTGCACAAAGCTGCCTACGCATTTCGATTGGTAGCTGCCATGCTCCGGCGCTGGGATCTTTGCCTCTTCACCCATGTCGGGCTGGCGCGGACCGTGCCCATTCTGGAACTACACGGTGTGCCCTGCTGGATCTTCGCCCACGGCATCGAATGCTGGAATATCCGGAGGGGAGGTGAACGCCGCTCCCTGCAACGGGCCGCGCGCGTCCTCGCGGTCAGTCGCCACACCCGGGACCGACTTCTGGCCGACCTTCCGGAACTTGACGGACGCTTGGAAGTTTTCCCCAACCATGTCGAGCAGTTCCCCGATTTCCATACACCGCAGGAGGAAGCACGCCGGCAGTTGGGCCTTCCTTCCCAATCCATCCTTCTGTTGACCATCTCCCGCCTGCGTCACGACCGCTACAAAGGACACCGGGAGATCCTGACCGCGTTGGCCGCCCTCGGTCCGGCCCGGCAGAACGTACATTACGTGATTGCCGGCGATGGCGAAGATCGCGAATCCCTTCAAGAAGAGACGCGCCTGCGCGGCCTGGCCGACCGGGTTCATTTTTTGGGCAGCATCGATGAGCGCCAACGGGCCCTGGCCTACGACGCCTGTGATGGCTTTGTCATGCCCAGCACCGGAGAGGGCTTCGGCATCGTCTTCCTGGAAGCCATGGCGCACGGGAAACCCGTACTCGCGGGAGGCATTGACGGATCTCGGGACGCGGTGGATGCACCCGCATGCGGGGTCTTGGTCAATCCCCGTGATCCCGCGGCTGTGGCCGCTGGACTATCCGAACTGCTGTCCGGGATCAGCGCCACTCCTCCACGCTGGCAGCCCCGGCTTTTGCAAGAGTATGTCCGTTCCCATTTCGGTCGCCACAAACTCCAAGAGCGGGTGGACCGTCTCTTGGAAGGATTCACCAAGGAAAAAACACGATGTGTGGGATAGCGGGTTATTTGGGCCGTGATCCGGCAGGGTGGCTCAGTGAGGCCGCCCCTGCCTTGTGTGCCGCCCTGCGCCACCGCGGCCCCGATGCGGAAGGCACCTACCTTGCCCCCTCCGGCCGGGCCCTGCTGGCCCACACCCGGCTCTCCATCGTCGATCTCTCCCCCGCCGGCGCCCAACCGATGTCCGTCGATGGGGTCCGTTATCTGGTGTTCAACGGCGAGATCTACAACCACCCGGCCCTGCGGGAGGAATTGGAAAAAGAGGGGGAAGTTTTCGTCTCGCGCTCCGACACCGAGGTCGTGCTCCGTTTGCTCAGCAGGCGCGGGTGGCCCGCCCTGGCCCTCCTGAGGGGTATGTTTGCCCTGGCCTTGTGGGATGAACGCGAACAAAGCCTCCTCCTGGCCCGGGACGCCTTCGGGATGAAGCCTCTCCATGTGGCCTGTACGGGCGGCGAACTGGCCTTTGCCTCGGAACTCCGGGCCCTGCGACATCTTCTGCCCGGCGGAGTCAGATTGAACCACCGGGGACTGGCGGATTTTCTCACTTGGGGTTGTGAGGGAACGACCGGCCTGATCGACGGGGTAGAATCCCTGCCCCCCGGTGAATCCTGGACTTGGAAGGACGGACGGATCGAGCGAAGATTGTTTTCACAGATCCAGCCGTTTTCCCGGGAAAGCAACACCCGGCTGGAGGATTTCCGGTCAACGTGGCTGGAATCGGTCGCCCTTCACTTTGCTGGTGATGTCCCGGTCGGACTTTTCCTCAGTGGGGGGATCGATTCGGCGGCCGTTCTGGCGGCGGCGGTGGCAGGCGGACGTTTACCCAGCCAGACCCTGACCCTGGACTTTGCCGGGGTGGGGCCGGGGGAATCACGCCAAGCGTCTGCCATAGCCTCACATTTTGGTGCCACTCACCGTGTCATCTCTTTGGGTGCAGCGGAATTGCCCGTCCTGTTCCAGGAGCATCTTCGCGCCCAAGACCGCCCTTCCATGGACGGCTTCAATGTGTATTGCATCACCCATGCCGCCAGACAACAGAACCTCAAAGTGGTTCTTACCGGCTTGGGAGGGGATGAGCTTTTCGGGGGCTACCCCAGTTTCCGCCGAATACCCCTGATGGTGCGCTTGCTCCGCGCTTCACGGATTTCCCGCTGGGCCGGGCCTATACTGGGCCCGATGTTGCCCCATCTCGGCAGTGGCCGGTCCGCAAGGTTGGCCGAGTGGATCTCTGGAGCACCGACCTGGCCGCGGGCTTACCGAAGTTACCGCGGGATCTTCCCTTCTTCCACGGTTGAGGACATCGTCCAACATATGACCGGTCAACCACCTGTTCCGCCACATCTGGAGACACTTCCCTGGCCTGAACAAATGGACCCGCGCAATCGGGTCGCCTGTCTTGAATTCAAACAATACCTCCAGCACCAACTCCTGGTCGACGGGGATGGATGCAGCATGGCCCTCGGGGTGGAACTCCGTCATCCCTTTCTGGACGAGGTTCTGTGGCGGACGGCGGTTTCACTGCCGGTGGCCCGCCGCTATGACCCAGGAAAAGTGGTCTTGCGCGAGTGCCTGCCGGAGCTACCCCGGGAGTTGTTCGAGCGTTCCAAGCTGGGCTTTTCACTGCCCTACGATGCATGGTTGGCCGGGCCTCTGGCCGATTTCCGCGACTATATCCCGCTTGAGTTCAGGCCACTGGCGCAAACGTGGTATCAACGCGTGGCCTTGATCTCCCTCTTCCATTGGCTCAAACACCACCGGATATCCCTGTGAGCAACGCCACCTGCGTTTCGCCCCTGGTTGTGCTGCAAACAGTGGCCTCGGTCAATCCCTACACCGGTGGGCCGGCACAGTCGGTGCCCCATCTCACCCGAGCCTTGGCCAAAGGCGGCATGACGGTCCGGCTGTTGACCCTGGATTACGCCGAACACGGCCCTCTCCCGGTTCTGCCTGCGGGTGTCCTGCATGCGATTGACCCCAACGCGCTCTCCCGTCCCCTGCGGGGATGGTCGCCCGCTTATGCACGGGCCGCCCTTCAACAGGCCCAGCAGGCAAACCTGGTCCACAATCATGGTTTGTGGATGTTTCCCAACCATGATGCCGCGACTGCCGCCCGCACCCATGCACGACCCTATCTCGTTTCGCCCCGGGGCATGCTGGGCACTTGGGCCCTGCAACGCAACCGGCTGGCCAAACGCTGGCTTTACCGGCTGCGGGAGCAGCGCGATCTGGCCACGGCGGGGGCTTTTCACGCCACCTCGGATACCGAAGCCATGGACATCCGGCGGGCTGGTTTCCGCCAACCGATTGCCATTCTTCCCAACGGTGTCCCGCTTCCCGGGGAAAAGATCCCGCTGCGCACCTGGTTGGACGACCAACTGCCGCCGCTGCAAGGCCGGCGATTCGCCCTGTTTCTCAGCAGGTTGCATCCCAAGAAGGGGGTGGATGATCTTCTACAAGCCTGGGCGCGGCTGCCCTTCGCCCTCCGGCGGTCATGGCATTTGATCGTGGCAGGTCCTGATTTGACAGGATGCCTTCCTGCTTTGGAGAAAATCCGGCAACTAGATCCCGATCCCGACTCCATTACTTTGACCGGCAATGTGGAAGGGGAGATGAAGCAAGCCCTCCTGCACCATGCAGAATTTTTGGTGCTGCCGACCAAGGAGGAGAATTTCGGCATCGTCGTGGCCGAAGCGCTGGCCTCTGGCACAGCGGTCATCACGACACATGCCGCCCCATGGGAACCGCTGGTCACACACCGCTGCGGTTGGTGGATTCCCGGACATGCCGAGGCACTCGGACAGGCCCTTGCAGATGCCATGACCTGTTCTCCGGAAGACCTCCGGCAGCGGGGGGAACGAGGACGGCAGTATGTCACCCGGGAGCTCGACTGGAACGCCATTGCCAGCAAGATGGCGGATTTCTACCGTTGGGTGCTTTACCAAGGACCCAGGCCCGATTTTGTCAGCGTGGATTGATCCATTCAGGCTGGCGTTAACCCCCGTTTCTACAGCTGTCTTGCCTCGTTGACTTTGTTACCTTCTGTTCCACATAGACCATGCGCATCACCATCGCCACCGGCCCCTGTTTCCCGGCACCCCCGGTTCGTGGGGGAGGCATGATCCGGACTTGGATGTCCTTGGCTGCTTTTTTTGCCGCTGACGGACATGGGGTCACGTTGTTTTCCAGGGCTTTTCCAGGGCAGACGGCAGTCGAATCAACCGGCGGATTTCAAATCGTGCGTTGGGGTGGCTATGACCAGCCACGCTGGGTGGGGGCCAGCCTGCTCTACGACTTGGTCTATGCGGTGCGAGCCACTCCACGGCTTCCCGATGCGGACATCTTGGTGACCAATGACTTTTGGCTCCCGGTTATCGCCCCTCTGTTCCGCTCCGCTGCCGGACGGGTGGTGGTTTCTGTCAACCGGTATCCCAAGCACCAATTGAGCCTGTATCGCCGGGCGGATCTTCTCATAGTTCCCACCCGATCCATCGCACACGCGGTGGAGAAGCAACAACCGCTGTGGGTGCCCCGCACTTGCTGTATCCCCAATCCTTTTGACGAAACCTTGTTCCACCCGGACACCTCCGTCGTTCGCCAACCCCGGCATATTCTCTACGTCGGGCGGCTGCATCCGGAGAAAGGACTGGAGCTTCTACTGGAGGCTTTCCGGCTCTTGCACGGGAATGTTCCGGGCCTCCAGCTCACAATCGCCGGGCCCCATGCCATAGCCGAAGGCGGGGGAGGGGAGCGGTTCCTGAATCGTCTGCAGAGCATGGCCCAGGGACTGCCCGTGGTTCTCCCGGGGGCTGTGCACGAAGGCGGCCGCCTTGCCCAGCTCTATCAGTCCCATGGCGTTTTTTGTTATCCCAGCCTGGCCGACACCGGCGAAGCCATGGGCATCGCCCCGTTGGAAGCGATGGCCTGCGGCTGTGTTCCGGTCGTCAGCAGCAACCCGGTTTTTTCCGACTGGCTCCGTTCCGGCGCCAACGGCTGGTCCTTCAACCACCACGGCCCCAAGCCGGCGGAGGCCCTGGCCGGCAGGCTCCATGACTGCCTGGTCGACGAAAAACGACTGGAAGAAATGAGCCTGTCAGCAATCCGGACGGCTGAACGCTTCAAAGGCCGCCAGGTGGCGAATGAATTTATGGATGTTTTTGAAAGCCTGCTCGATGAAACCCGCTGAAGTCACCCCGGTCATCCTAACTTGGAATGAAGAGGCGAACATCGCCCGCACTCTGGAAGCCCTGCATTGGGCCGAACGCATCGTCATCCTGGACAGCGGAAGCACGGACGAAACCGAGGCGATCTGCCGCTCCAATCCGCGGGTGGATTTCCATGTGCGCAAGTTCGACCGCCACGCGGACCAGTGGAACGCCGGCCTGTCCCTGGTCCGCACTCCTTGGGTTCTTGCCCTGGATGCCGACTACCGCCTCGGCCCGGAGTTCCCCGGGGAGATGGAGCGATTGGACCCCGATGCGGGTATCGATGGCTACCGGGTTCCGCTTTTGTTTTGCCAGGGAGGCCATCCCCTGCGTGCGTCCCTTCTGCCACCGCGCATCTGCCTTTTCCGCACCGGACGGGCCCGATACCGGCAGGACGGACACACCCAGGATCTTCAACTGGACGGTCCCTGCGGAACCATGACCGCGCCGATCCTGCACGATGACCGGAAGCCTTTTTCGCGCTGGTGGTCGAACCAGTTGAAGTATGCCGCCTTGGAGGCAGACAAACTCCGGGAGTCGCCATGGCATGAACTTTCCCCCCAGGACCGGCTGCGCAAGGCCACTCCCTTGGCACCCCTGGCGGTGGCGGCTTACTGCCTTCTCATTAAAGGCCTGTGGTTGGATTTTCCCGCCGGCTGGCTCTACACAGGCCAGCGTTTTCTGGCCGAGTGCCTGCTCCTATCAGCACGATTACGCAAGTGACCCGGGTCAGGCTTTGCCCGGCGTGTTGTAATAGGAGCGGTAATACTGGTAGTGGTAGTAGTCCGGAAGGTTGGTGTCGATGAAGTTGAAGACCAGGCCCAGCACATGCACCTGGCGGTGGTAGAGGATGTCGAGTGAGCTGCGGGTCAGGCGGGAGGAGGTGTAAGAAGCCCGCATGACCATGATGACCCCGTCGACCTTGGGCGATAGACTGGGGGTGTCGTCCGCGGCCAGCACCGGCGGGGTGTCGATGACCACGTAATCGTAGGTCTCCTTGAGTTCGCGGATCATGAGCGTGGTCACGGGGTTGATCAGCATTTCCCCGACCTGGGTACTGGTTTTCCCACGGGGAATGAAATCCAGACCGGGAATGCCCGAGGGGCGGATCACGTCCCTCCAACCCGCTTTCTGGCCCAAAACCTGGGACAAGCCCGGTCCGCTTTCCATTTCCAGGTCCTCGTGCAAGACTCCTTTGCGCATGTCGGCATCCACCAGGACCACTTTCGAGCCGGCAAAAGCCATGGTGGTGGCCAGATTAAGACTGATGGTGGATTTCCCCTCGCCCGGGATGGCGCTGGTGACGGCGAGAACACGGGGCCTCTCCCCCTCGATCGCCATGTAGAGGAGCGAGGAGCGGATGTTGCGGAAGGCCTCGGAGTAGACCTGCCGCTCGTCATCTGCCGAGAGGATCGCGAGACGTCTTCCATCCGAGGCCTGTTCCTCGGGTATTTGACCGAGAACCTGTTCTTCGAAATGGTCCTTCAGTTCGGTGAATGAATTGACGCGGTCATCGATACGGTCGAGCAGGAAGAGGATGCCCGCCCCCAAAAGCAGACCGACCACGACCCCACTGCCCAAGCCCTTGGCCACATTCGGACGGACGGCACCGGCCTTGGTGGCCCGTTCCAGAATCTGGATGGTGGACTGGTCCATGTTCGTCGACATGTCGAGGTTCTGAGCCATATCGGCCATCCGTTCGTAGGTAGATTTGGTGCGTTCGACATCGGCCTGCAGGCGTTTGTACTCGGCGATGGATTCGTTTGCCTTGATGGCCTTGGCGCTCCATTCCTCGATAGATTTGGCGGTGTTGGCCAACTTGATCTGCAGCGCCTCTTTGTGGGTTTTGATCTGCTGCATGCTCTGTTCACGGTAAAGACTGAGGAGGGATTCCTGCCGGGAGACCTCTTCCTGGAGGTTGATGAGCTTGGGGTGTCGTGGGCGCAGGTATTTGGTCAACTCGGCCAGTTCGTTTTTCTTCAGTTGCAGATCCTGCCGGATCTTCTTGTACTCCTGCTCTGCCGAGTTGTCGGCAATCATGTTGGCGGCGTCGCTTGCCCTTTCTGCGGCCTTGCCGTCTTGTTCCTGGCTAGTATCCGTGCGGGCCTTGCCGGTGGAATCGGTCCCGGAAAGGCGCTGGTCGAGTGTGAGCATCTCCAAAAGCTGGAGGGCCTTGTTCAGGTCGGCCTGTTCCCGTTCGAGGTTCAAAAGATACTGGGCCGCGGCGTTGCCCTGTTCCTGGATAACCACGACGTCGTTGTTTTTTTGGTAGTCAAAAAGCGAGCGCTCGTGGGCCTCCAACTCTTTTTCCAATCGGATGAGCTGTTCGGTGATCGAGGCCAGGGTTTTGTCGGATGTGGTCTGGCGCATTTCGTCCTTGTAGCGGACAAATTCTTCCATGATCGAATTGAGCCAAGCCTGGGCCCAGCGGGGGTCGGAACCGGTGGCGGTCAATTGGAAGATGGAAGTTTTCGGCACCTGGTCGACGCGCAGGACTGCGAAGGATTCGGGCAGGTCGGGCTGGAGAGTGCGGGTGCGGTTGGTGGCACGGGCGGCAATCTCCGGCGAATTCATCAGGCGCATCTGGGTGCCAAAAAACTGGGCCGATTCCTCGAGGTAGGCCGCTTTCTCCGGCAGGCTGATCCGGGGGCTGACCATCATTTGGGACTGGGAAACATAACGGACCGGGGCCGATGCGATCTGGTAGGCCTGCCAAACCAGGGCCAGGCCAACCGCCAACGCCAAGATCCACCAACGGCGGCGCAGCAGGCTCTTGTAGCGGTGCATGCGGGTGAAAAAACTGGCCGACCAGCTCGACATCACCTGGGGTGCGGGGGCGTTGAAGGATGGATCCATGTATCAAACCTTAAAAATTAACCAACTTGGCCCGGACCACCACGCGGTCCTCGGCCTGTAATTCGAGGTCCTTGGCCACCTTGCCCTCGTCGAGCACGGCCTTCACGTCGACGATGAGCTCTTCGGTCGCCTTGCCATTGGTGGCGCCTATTTTTTTGCGGATGACTCGGACCTTCCGCTCATCGGCGAATTGCTGGAACCCCCCGGCGGCGATGATGGCCTCGCTGGCCAACAGCCTGCGTTCTTTGGGAATCTGGATCGTGCCGGGCTTGTTGACTTCGCCGGAGACGAAGACGGAACCCCGGGCCCCGAGACTGGTCTCATTCAGGGCGATGAAAACGGTGGCCCGGTAGTAGTAGTCTTTTTCCAGGAGGGGCTTCAAGAGGGCCGCAATTTCCTTGCAGGTTTTGCCCGCCACCTTGACTCTCCCGATGTAGGGGAAAAGGGCATCCCCCGACTCCATGACCGACAGGCTTACGGAAGGGTCGCGGTCCTCCACCACACGAAAGAGGAATTGTTCCCCGACCTGGAGCGGCTTCTTGTCGTCCAGCACTTGAAGATCCGTTCCAGGGACGATCGCATCCGGCGTCGTGGACGCAGACGCAGGTGCAGGCACGGACAGGGCAGGCGCAACAGGCTCGGGGCCCGGGGGAGTCGAGGACAATGGCGATGACGGGTCGGCCAGGAGGAACGGGACCCCACCAATCCACAAAGCGGCGATCAAACGCAAACGTGCCATTGAAGCCATTCTAGCGCCTCTTCACGCTTGGATGAAATCTTTTTCGGGTGTCGGTCCGCCAGAAGAGCAGACCTCAGAAGCGGTAGTCCATGTCAAACATGAACACGTTCTGGTAGTAATCCTGGCCGGAACTGTCGGAATCACGCTCGGTGTAACGGTAGCCGATGCTGGAAACGATGCTTTTCGTCACGCGGTAGGAGAACTTGATCTGCCCGCCGTACCGCTGGAAGGCCTCGGACAGCCGGCTGCCGGATTCATCCCCGTATTCGTAAAACAACTGCAGGTCCGTGGAGAGAAGGGGGAACAGCTGCCAGGCCACATCGTAGCGGGCATAGGCCAGATCGTAGAAATTGCTGGTCGTGCCCAGAATCGATTCGTAACCAGCCGTTAGCCTCTGGGTGCCACGGGCGTTGAACCGGTTGGTGATGTCACCGACAAAATTGATGTTGTTGATGTTTTCCCGATCCTGGTTGTTGCTTGTTCCGGAATCGCCTCGATCAAACCAGCCGACGACGTAATTCAGCTCGCCACCGAGCTCGGTGTTCTCGGTCACCTTGGCGCGGACGAAGGGGCCGGCCTTGAGCATGATGTTGTCGTTCTGGAAAGACTCCTTGTAATCGGTGATGATCACATTCGTGTTCAACCCGGTGTAGAGGGCGGGGTTGAGCTCGAATTTGATGCTGTTGGAAATCGTGTGGGTGTCGCGGTCCAGGAAGGTGAAGGCATCATCGAAGGCGATCCAGGTTCCGTAGGTGTACCGACTGATGTATTCCAGCGCCTTGTTGATGTTCCAGATGAGCTCGACGCCGGCCGTGTTTTCAAAGCGGGAGTAATCCAGCGTGTTGCTGATCGTCGGCTCGTCCAAGGGAGTCTGCTGGAAGCTGAATCGGTCGAAAAAATTCAGAACCACATACTCACCGACTTGGGCCCGGAAGTTGATGTTGGAGTCGGGAGCGATGTTGATGCCCTTGGTGTCGGCTTCGGGGTGCTGGATGTATTTGTCGTAGGAGGCCCCGATGTCGAATGTCAGGGTGTTGAGGTCAGTGACCGGCCAGAGAAGGTTGAGTTCCACCACGGGAGTGATGATGAAGTCCGAAAGGCGGTTGTTCTCGGAGTAATTGATGTTGTCGTTGAATTGGGTGGATAAACCCCCGACGAGACGAACGGTGGACGTTCCCACCCGGGCATTGCCTTTGAGAGAATCCTTTTTATCGGAACCGTCAGAAACGGTTTCCACCCGGTCCAACTCAGAAGTGGAGGGGGCTGTGGTCGTCAATTCGGCCGGCACGTCTGCGGCACCTTCCACTGCTTGGGTGGTATCCGGAAGTACGGAAACAACGATGGACACCCCGCATAGGAGGCCGCATACCGGCAATAGCCTTTTGTTTCCGATTCTCATGGTTTGGGTCGCTGCCGTTCCTAGGATCATTAAATCCCACAGCCTGAATAACAGAAGAAAAATAACCCTTCGAAGGGTAGATGTAAATAGTCTTTACAGGTTTTTTACTTATTTTCCAACCTCATCTGGCCAGGATTTAAATATTAATTCTGTTAATGCTCCAAGATTTTTTGCTTATTGCATGCCGGGCTGTCGACGTGATACTTGACTGCTCTTGTGCCAGTCGGCCCGATGCATAAATCGAGCCAAGATCATCGCCGGGCCGCCTTCCTTTTCCCGGGCGACAAAAAAGTTTGCAGTCGGAATGGATGTGTGGGAGGATGCTTTCGTGCGTTTACACGCTTATAAGCCTTCGTGGATGTTGGGCGCAGCCATGCTCGGCTGTTTGCTCGAGTCCACTCCATTGCACGCGGTCTACCAGGTTCTCACCCCGGACCCGACCGAGCGGTCCACCTTTGATATCGATGCCACCAAGTTCCCGTATAATATGGCGCGGGGCCGCATCGGCACCAACATCCGCGTATTTGGCACGGAGCCCACGCCGATTTATTCGATCGATATTGCCAACGGGCTCACCGATCCCAACACCTCGGAACATGCCCTCATTTCCGACGACCACAGCATCAGTTACCCGCTCAAGAAAAACGACATCTCTTTCGTCTTCGAACTGCCCCACACGACCGAAGTCAGCGTGTTCAACTTTTTCAATTTTGACTCCGAGGGCAGCTTCACGGTTTCTTCGTCTGCCAGTCGGCCAAAATCCGATGGTTCATCCGATTGGAAAGTGGTATCCCCCTCCCAGGCCTTTGCCGGCGATGGCGTCCACCGCGCTTTGTTTTCGCCGGTCAATTCCCGTTATTTCCGCATCGACTTCAAGACCACCCGCTTGGGTCGTGTGGGGGCTCTGGGCCTGTTCGGCAACGTCACTCCCGGGCGGGTCGACCAAGTCACCAAATTCCGCGTCCCCCGCACCGAACTCCCCCCCTACCGCATCATCCTCAACAACCTCTCCAGCATCTATTACGGCGCCAAAATCACCTACATCAATGAAATCGAGGGCCAGCAGGACCAGCAGTCCAAGAAGGCCACCCTGGATGCCGAGATGATCATTGATGACAACTGCGAGACCTACTACGCCTTCAACCCGAACAACGCCACCCCCATCATGATGGTGGATCTGGGCGACGTCCGGGCCATCCGCCGCCTCAGCACCCTTTTTGAGGGCACTCCGGGCACCTTCGAGTTCTATGTCAGCAACCAGCTTTTGGAGGAATTCAAAGTCGAGGGCGACCGCAACGCCGAACACCCGGATGTCCGTTCAGTCGACCGGGCCTTCTTTGATCGCTACCCCCCCTTCCACATCGCCCGTTTCGAGCGCACGGGTGCGGGCCGAATCGCCTACAACTTTGATGACGTGCCCGCCCGCTTCCTCATCATGCGCTTCATCCCCGACAACCCCACGAATCAACTGGCACCGGTCAGCAACCTCCGGATCAACCAGTTCCATGTCTTTGGTATCTACGACCCCCAGATCCAACCCCACCCGCGTGGGATCACCCCTGAAGACCCTTCCCTCGTGAAGGTTGTCGTAGTCCCTCCCGTCAGCCCCTGATCGGCTTCTGGCCACAGGACTCCGGCTGGATCTCTGGCGTTTCTACGGCTAATTTGTCGGCATGAGTCGCCCCCCAGCCCGGCAGGATCATTCCCGAAGTGGTTGGGCTCTGGGCATCGCCCTGCTGGCGCTCCTATTCACCCACGGATGCTACCTTTGGCAGAATTGGGAATTTCTTCCGGAATACTCCTACGGGTGGCTCATCCCGCCCTTGGCTCTCTACCTCTTCCATCTCCGCTGGTTGGACCAACCCCAACCCCAAGCCGCCCGAACGGTCTCCCCTCTTTTCTTTTTCCTTTTCCTTTTCCTGCCCTGGCCCGCCCTCTGGATATTCCGTGAGGCCAATCCCGATTGGCGCATGCTGGCCTGGGCGGGTGGCCTATTGAGCGCCGGAGGCATGCTTCTGTCGCTCCTACTGGCAGGTGGAGGTCGATGGGCCCGTCATTTTGCCGTCCCTATTTTGCTCCTCCTCCTGGCCGTGCCCTGGCCCAGTGGACTCGAAAACAGCGTCGTCCAAGCCATGACCCGCGCGGTCACCGCCACCACCGTCGAAGCCCTGACCTGGTGCGGCATCTTCGCCGAACAACGTGGCAACACCATCGCCCTGGCCCGGGGCACGCTCGGCGTCGATGAGGCCTGTAGCGGCATCCGCTCCTTCCAATCCAATCTCATGGCCGCCTTGGTGGTCGGCGAGTTATTCCGCCTTTCCACCTTGCGCCGTTTCCTGCTCTTGCTGTCCGCCCTCGGCCTCGGCTTTGTGCTGAATCTCTGTCGTGGATTGTTCCTGGCCTGGAGCGCCCACCATGGCGGGTTGCAGGCGGTCGAATTGTGGCATGACCCGGCGGGCTACACCATCCTCGGTGTTTCCTTCGTGCTTTTGTTGCTGCTGGCCCGGGGCTTGCGGGCGAAAGCCTTGCCTCCCACCACCCAGACAATCCCCCCCTGGCCGGAGCTGAACAAGTCCGTCTCCATCGCTTTTATTCTCGCCACTGTCTGGCTTGTGCTTTCCCCCCTGGCCTCCGAACTTTGGTACCGTTCATGCGAAAGGGGCCTTCCGCCGGATGTGAATTGGCAGCTGGGCTGGTCCGGAGGCACGGAGCCGCGCACGCTCCCCATCCCCGACCGCGTGCGCACCATCCTCCGCTACGATGAAGGCCGGGCCTTGCGCTGGAATGAGCCAGACGGGAAGCTGTGGCTTGTCTATGAATTGGTTTGGGGCGTCGGCAAGTCGGGCGCCTCTCTGGCCCGCAGCCACACCCCGGAAATCTGCCTCCCGGCTGCAGGTGCGACGCTCGTAGAAGCTGGCGGGGATGAACAAATTGCCGTCCACGGACTTCCCTTGCTGCTGCGTTGCTACACCTTTACCGTGTCGGACCGTCCCATCCATGTGTTCTTCCTCATCAACGGGGAACCTGGCGCCCCAAACGGACCCCGGGTGGACTATTACGATCCCAGGGAACGCATCCGTTCCGCTCTCCAGGGCCGCCGCAACCGCGGCCAGCGTGTCATTCATGCCACTCTGCTGGGTTTTGATTCCGCAGCCGTGGCCCGTCAAGCCTTCCTCGGCTTCCTGGACAAACACCTGCAGCCCGCTTTGCCCGCATTGCCAAAAACCCCCTGACGCCGCAGCCTGACCCCATGCCCACCCCGCTTTCAAACCTCGTTGACTACACCGACCGCCTTTTGCGGCACCGGGATATCGCGGATTTCCCCGGGGCCTTGAACGGCCTGCAACTGGAGAACAACGGCTCGGTCAAAAAAATCGCCGCCGCCGTCGACGCCAATATCCTAACAGTCGAAAAAGCCCTCGTCGCCGGCGCGGACCTCCTCCTGGTGCACCACGGCATCGGCTGGTCCCCCCTCTGCCCGGTCACAGGCAACCGGCGACGGTGGCTGGCCTCCGCGCTTGCGGGCAACCTAGCCATTTACAGCTCCCACCTGCCGCTCGATGCCCATCCCCGCCTCGGCAACAACATCCTCTTGGCCCGGTCCCTCGGTTTGCTGCGCACGCGCCCCTTCTTCGAGGAAAAGGGAACGCTCATTGGCCGTCAGGGTTCCTGGTCGGGCACCCGCACCGGCCTGGCCGCCCGTTTGGGCGGGATCCTCGGCGTCCGTCCAGTCGTTCTCCCCGGAGGACCGGAACGTGTCCGCCGCATTGGCATAGTCACCGGCGGCGCCGGCAATGAGCTGGTGAAAGTTGCCGCGGCAGGCATCGATACCTTCATCACCGGCGAGGGGGCCCACTGGACCTTTGGTGTCGCGCATGAACTGGGATTGAATGTTATCTACGGCGGCCATTACCTCACCGAAACCGCTGGAGTCAAAGCCCTGGCCTCCCACCTCTCGAAACGCTTCCACCTCCCCTGGCTCTTTATCGATGTCCCGAGTGGTTTATAGGACAAGACCGGTCAACCCAGCCCGCGTTCCTCGATTTCCTCTTCGTCCCAGCCGAGGTAATGGCCCAGTTCATGCAACAGGGTCAGGCGCACCTCCTCGGCATAGTCCTCACGATTGGCTCCCGCCTCATCCCAGATGGTCCGCAGGAAAAGTGTGATCCGGGGCTGGTCCTCGGGGTCGGAGGACGGACCCTCCGCGTGGGGAAGTCCGGAAAACAAACCCATCAATTCTTCACGGGGTATCCCCGTGTCGTAGTCTTCCTCGGCCTCCGGCCGCAGCAACACCGGCACCTGCCGCGCATGCACCGCCACTTCGGCCGGCAGTTCGGCCAGGGTCTCCTCGATGATGAGCTCCGCCGTGGCTTCCAATTCCCGGTAGGCGGTTGGGTTTTTCATGGGGATGACTCAGGACAGTTTGGCCGCAAGCCACGAAAGTGCTACGAAAATCCGCCCCCGTCCTTTCGCGTCCATTTTTCCGCCATTCTATCAACGTCCCGTGGATGACTTCACCTTCCTGCTCGTTGGCCGGACCGGTCCGATCCATTTGAAGCAGGGCAACCGCAGGCCGGAGACATGGAAATCCAACTTTTCAAAATGCCCCCGGGGGCCTTTCAACAGCTTTCTGGCTTCGCGGGTCAGCAAAATCTCCCCCGGGCCCGCCAAATCCTCACCGAGTTTGGACGCCATATTGACCGCATCCCCGAAGAAATCATCTCGCGTCAAAAGGATCGGACCATGCCCCAATCCGATCGAAACCCGCATCAACCCGCCCGCTTCCGCCACCACGCCCTGGATGGCCACCGAAGCCTCCAGCGCCTTCTCCATGGTAGGGAATACGGCGAAGGCATTGTCCGCCTCAAATTTCACCACCCTGCCTCCAGTGCGGACGATTTCCTTGCCGGCCAGCACATTCATCCGCCGGATCAGGGCCAAGTGGGCAATGATTCCGTTCCGACGCACCGAAACCGAGAAATCCGCCATGTCCAGCACCAGGACGGCGACTTGGAAAAGGAATCGATTCCGGATCAGCCGGTCGATGGTTTCGGTCGGCCCGGACTCCCGGTTGCGACGGTCAAGCAGCCCATCCAACTCCTTCAGCGAACCCAACCGGCGGAGACGTGGTGTGGTCATATAAAAAAACGGTCCATGACCGTAGCACATGGACCGCCTCTTGGGAACCCGGTCTCCGCCGGGCTTCCGACAGCTTCCGGTTACCGAACCGCCTCGAAGCTGAAAGTCTTCACCAGGACGTCATCGATGTAGATGCTGATCCGGTAGTTCCCCACCGGGTCATCCGCATCCATGCCCCAGGTGTTGAAGGCGTAGGTTTGTCCGGGTTGGATGGTCCCCTCCACCACGCACTGCTTGCGGTCCGCTGAAACCTGTTCCCCTTCGACATTACCCCAGCGTCCGGGGGCGGGCAGGGTGTATACTTCCCGGATGCTGCGGGGGTAGGAAGCCGGGACCACCTGGATGATCCACGAATGCTGCGTCCCGGCCCGCACCGGAATATGATCGGCCGGGGTCCGGCTGACCACGATTTCGTTCAGACCGGCCTTGTAGTTAGTTTGGTATACTCCATGGGTGGCCTGGACCACCGGTGAGGCCGTCAGACCGGCCGCCATCACCATCAGAACCCATCCTGTAACCATCGCCGTTTTCATCTTGAACCTTTCTCCGCGTGTGCGGGTTGTTGTTTTTGGAATCTGGTTAGACCTTACAACCAACGCGCCGTGGAGACAAGATAATTAGCTCCAGATGCTAGATAAAGGTTCTTTGCCAATGTGTCATCTTTTCTGACAGGGGCGGGCCCGACAGCCTTCTTAAAGCCGCGATTAGCCCACCTTAACTTCACCGCTTCCCGGAGGGTAAATAAGCCATACCAAGGCTTGTTGATTGTCCTCCGCACCCTATGCTGGGAAGCGCCCTCCCAAGCGTGAAAACTTATGGCAGATAAACCCCTGGAGCGACTGGAACAATTCGCCATCGATGTCATCCTCGAGCGCCGCTACGGCAAGCGCGCCGCCCTGCTCCGTTTCTTTCTCCTCGGTCTTTCACGGGTCTACGAAGGGCTGATGCGGCTGCGCTGGTGGCTTTATTGTCAGCGCCTTTTCCGCTGGCACTCCACCGGATGCCTGATCATCAGCATCGGCAACCTCACCGTCGGAGGCACCGGCAAGACCCCCATCGTGGAGCAATTCGCCCGCAGCCTGACCCGGTCCGGACGCAAGGTGGCCATACTCAGCCGGGGCTACAAAAGCAGCTCGGTTCCATTCTGGAAAAAAATTTGGAACCGCTGGATCCTCCGGCAGCCCCCCGCCCCGCCCCGCTTGGTCAGCGATGGCAAGGCTCTGCTCATGGACTCGGATAAATCCGGCGACGAACCCTTCATGCTGGCCTGCAACCTCCATGACGTCGCCGTCCTCGTTGATAAGAACCGCGTCAAAAGCGCGCTATACGCGATCGAACGGTTCGGCACCGACACGCTCCTGCTCGACGACGGTTATCAATACCTTCCTTTCAAGGAACGGCTGAACGTTCTCCTGATCGACCGGCAGGCCCCCTTCGGCAACCGTCATATCCTGCCCCGGGGCACACTGCGCGAACCCAAGGACCATCTCAGCCGCGGAGATGTCATTTTTCTGACCAAATGCGACGGGTCCGACCTGACGGAATTGAAGCAGGAAATCCGGATGTACAACAAACACGCACCGTTCTACGAGTGCGCGCACGTCCCGATCCACCTCCAGGATCTCTATACCGGCGAGCGCATGCCCCTCGATTACCTGAAGGACCGGAACGTCGGGGCCATCTCCGGCATCGCCGTCCCGGAAAGTTTCGAGGAAGGCTTGAAAAAACTGGGGGCCAAACTCATTTACGGACGCCATTACGCCGACCACCACCGTTTCTCGGAGGACGAGGTGGTGAACGCCATCAACCGGACCATCGCCCGCGGCGGCACGGCCCTGCTTACCACGGAGAAGGACTCGGTGCGGTTTCCGCGCGTGGAACGCCGCAATCTCCCGGTCTACTTCCTCAGGGTGGAAATCCGCCTCCTCGACCCCAACCAATCCTTCGACCGCATCGTGCGCGAGCTGGCGGGCATTTGAAGAGCCGCCAGAAGCGTTGCCACCCCACCCCGGCATCATGAGCAAGCGGTCCCGGTTCATCCCCCCCTTCTCCGTCTATGGGCGGTTGCTGCGCCGCACCATCCGCAGGAAGTACAGTCCTGTCACGGGCGCCTCCAGGCCCAAACCGCTCAACCTCCTGACCCAGCCCAGTCTCTGGCTTTCCTTGGGCCTGCACGCGCTCTTTCTCCTGGCCATTGGCGGCTGGGTCGTCATCCAGGCCCATCCTCCCTCGGCCCTCTTCCAGACGGGTCCGCCCTCCGAACACGCCCCCATGATCGTCGAAGCCGTCGATCCCCCGACAGCCGGGGAAACCTCCCCGCTGCCCACCACTGGTTTGGGACATGACGATGACCCCGGCGCTTCACCTGACGTTTCCGACGGAATGAAAGTCATCCAGCAGGGCATGGCTCTCGATATCGTGGCCAGTCCGGCGTCTTCGGCGTTTTCTCTTCCCGTGCGCCAACCCTCCCCCGGCACGCGCCTGTCCCACGGGGGGAGCACCGGCACCGGAGGCACAGGCAACGGCCGGGGTGCGGGGCGCACGGGCTCAGGCAATATCCTCGGCCTCTCCGTCCACGCCAACCGTCTCGGCGTTCTCCTCGATGTCTCCGGCAGCATGCAGGGCATCCTGCCGGAGGTCATCGAGCAAATCGGCCGCCAATTCCAAGACTACGTGCTGGTCCTTGTGCCCGGATGCTCGGTCGAATCCCGCCCCTTTCCGGCAACCTTCGACCGGATGGATTTCGAAGGCGGTCAGGGTCTGTTTTACTTCCCCCCCGCGCTCATCGGAATCCTGCGCAAGCTGCCGCAATCCCCTTTCCTCGGTCCTGACGCCGACGCCGGCCAGGGCCTCGAATACATCATCGGCCGCCTCGACGTGGATGCCATTTATTGGTTCTCCGATTTCCAAGACCCGGTGGCCGCGCCACGGATGGCCCAATTGGGCGACCTTTTGCAGGAAAGACATGTCCGCCTCTATCTCAACAGCGTTGAATCCCGCCCCCACCCCGCCATCCTCCGCAGTGTCGAGCAAAGCGGCGGCGATTCCCAAATCCGAAAACTGAAATAATCTTTTCCCCCGAAAATTCCTCGTCTCCCGCGCCACGCCCCTGTTACATTCACCCTTTGCCCATGAAAGCCATCGTCACCGTCACTCCCAAAAAATCCATCCTCGATCCCCAGGGCGACGCCGTCCGCAAAGCCATCCACCATCTCGGCATGGAGTGCGTGGAATCGGTGCGCGTCGGAAAGCACATCGAACTGGAAATCTCCGGCACCAACGTGGAGAAAACCAGGGAAAAACTGGAGCAGGCGGCCAAGGACCTGCTGTCCAACCCCGTCATCGAAGATTACAAAATCGAAATCCAATAAAACTTATTCACCGCGAAGTTCGCGAAGAACGCGAAGGATTTTTTCTTTTTATATCCACCATGTTTTTAAAAGCTTTTGAGGCATTGAGCTTCGCGCCCTTGGCGTTCTTCGCGGTGAACCTCCCATGAAATTTGCCGTTCTTCAATTCCCCGGATCCAATTGCGACCAGGATGCCTTCCACGCCGTTCGCGACGTCCTGAAGCAGCCCGTCCGCTACGCCTGGCACAAAGACACCCGCATCGATGCCGATGAAGCCGTCATCGTCCCCGGCGGATTCTCCTACGGCGACTACCTCCGCTGCGGGGCCATCGCCCGCTTCTCGCCCATCATGGCTGCGGTCAAGGAAGCCGCCGCCCGCGGCCAGACCGTCCTCGGCATCTGCAATGGGTTCCAGATCCTCTGCGAGGCCGGGCTCCTGCCCGGTGCCCTCGTCCGCAACACCGGCCTCCATTTTATCTGTGAAACCGTGACCCTCTCCGTGGCCAACAGCCGGACCCGCTTCACCCAACAAACCCGGGACGGCGACACCCTCCGCATCCCCATCGCCCATGGCGAAGGGAACTATCGTGTGGATGCCGATACGCTCAAGGCCATGGAAGACCACGGCCAGATCGTCTTCCGCTATGCGGGCGGCGCCCCCAATGGATCGCTCGGCGACATTGCCGGGGTTTGCAACAAGGAAGGGAACGTCCTCGGCATGATGCCCCACCCCGAACGCGCCTGCGAGCCCCTGCTGGGCAGCGCCGACGGCCTGAAAATCTTTCAAAGTCTGCTGAAATGAATATTCACCGCGAAGAACGCGAAGGCCGCTAAGTTTTTTTACATTAAACACGATTCTGAACCCTCCCTCTTACCCATAACACCCAAACCTTCGCGAGCTTCGCGCCCTTCACGGTAAAACTTCCCCATGGACCCCCAGATTACCCCCGAACTCATCGCCCAGCACGGCCTCACGCCGGACGAATACGCCAAGATCCAACAGATCCTCGGACGCGATCCCAATTTCACCGAACTCGGTATTTTCTCCGTCATGTGGTCGGAGCACTGCTCCTACAAAAACTCCCGTCCCGAACTGAAAAAATTCCCCACCACTGGCCCCCGCGTCCTGGTCAAAGCGGGCGAAGAGAACGCCGGCGTGCTCGACATCGGCGATGGCATGGCCGTCTGTTTCAAGATCGAATCGCACAACCACCCCAGCGCCGTCGAGCCATTCCAGGGCGCGGCCACGGGCGTCGGCGGCATCCTCCGCGATATCTTCACCATGGGCGCCCGCCCGGTCGCCAATCTCAACTCCCTCCGTTTCGGTCCCATCACCGGTGATTCGGAAGAAGCCCGCACCAACCGCCGCCTCTTCGCCGGTGTCGTGGCCGGTATCGCCCACTACGGCAACTGCATCGGTGTCCCCACCACGGGCGGGGAGGTCTATTTCGACCCCTCCTACAACGGCAACCCTCTCGTCAATGCCTTCTCCTTGGGCATCCTCCGCCACGACCAGATCCGCAAGGGCGCGGCCACCGGCGTGGGCAACCCCGTCTTCTATGTCGGCGCCAAAACCGGACGCGACGGACTCGCCGGTGCCGCCTTCGCCTCCCGCGACCTGACCGAAGAATCCAAGGAAGACCGCCCCGCCGTCCAGGTCGGCGACCCTTTCATGGAGAAACTCCTCTTGGAAGCCTGTCTCGAACTCTTCCAACACCCCGAAGCCGTCGTCGGCGTGCAGGACATGGGCGCGGCCGGATTGACCTGCTCCACCTGCGAAACCGCCAGCCGTGGCGACTCCGGCATCGAGATCGACCTCGCCAAGGTGCCCCAGCGCGAAACCGGCATGACCCCTTACGAAACCATGCTCTCCGAATCCCAGGAACGCATGCTCATCATCGTCCGCAAGGGTCAGGAGCAGGTGGTCAGGGATATCTTTGCCAAGTGGGATCTTGACGCCGCCGAGATCGGTTTTGTCACCGACACCAAGCGCATGGTCGTCAAAAATCACGGCACGGTCGTCGTCGACATCCCGGCCCACCCCCTGGCCGCCGATGCCCCGGTTTATCATCGCGAGGCCAAACGCCCGGCCTACCTCGACCACGTGCAGAAATTCGACGTGGAAAAGGACCTACCCGAGCCGAAGGGAGCAGAGCTCGCGGGCATCCTCCCCAAACTCCTTGCCGCTCCCAGCATCGCCTCCAAACGTTGGGTCTACCGCCAATACGACCACCAGGTGCAGAAGAACACCGTCACCGTCCCCGGCTCCGACGCCTCCGTCATCCGGATTGAAACACCCAAGGGGGCAAAGTACATAGCCATGTCGGTCGACTGCAACGGCCGTTATTGCTACCTCGATCCCCGTGAAGGCGCCAAGGCCGCCGTGGCCGAGGCCTGCCGCAACGTCACCATGTCCGGGGCCACCCCGCTGGCCTCCACCGACAACCTCAACTTCGGCAATCCCCACAACCCGGAACTCTTCTGGCAACTCCGGGAATGCGTCGAAGGCCTGGCCGAAGGCTGCCGCACCCTCGAAGTCCCCGTCACCGGCGGGAACGTTTCCCTCTACAACCAGAGCCCCAAGGGCGCCATCGACCCCACCCCCACCATGGCCGTCGTCGGCCTGATCGACGACCCCGCCTACATCACCCCGTCGTCGTTCCAGAACGCCGGCGACGCCATCCTCCTGGTCGGCGGCGTCGGCAGCGAATTGGGAGGCTCGTCCTACCTGTTTGAAATCCATGGCAAGAAGCAGGGCCTGCCCCCGCGCGTCGACCTAAATCATGAAAAGAAATTCCTCGATGCCGTCCGCAGCCTGATTCATGCGGGCAAAGTCAAGAGCGCCCACGACTGCTCCGACGGTGGCCTCGCCGTCGCCCTGGCCGAGTGCACCTTCGACAAAGGCTTGGGTGCCGAAATCTGCCTGCCTTCGCCAACAGCCAACAGCCAACCGCCAAGAGCAGACGTAGTTTTGTTCAACGAATCCAGCGCCCGTGCCATCCTCACCGTGGCCGCCGGAGACGTCGAAGCCACGTTGTCCCATTTCCAAAAGGCTGGCATCGAAGCCACCCGCCTCGGCACCGTCCAAGGCACTACCCTGGCCCTGAATGTGGGAACGGAAAAACTGACCTACGACGTGGCCACCCTCCGCGACACCTACGAACAAGCCATCCCGCACCTGATGGAAGCATCCTGAATGGGATGCCCGCCTACTTCCAGATAGCCTTCCACATCTCGGCATAAGTCACCGGCTGTGCGAGGGTCATCTTGCCTCTGAGCGCACGATAGGACAACAGTCCATTGGCCAGGGAGAGGAGGCCAAGCACCCCCACCAACACCGCGCGCCAGATCCAACGGCTCTGCAGGACCTGGAGCAACCAGGCCGTGCCGAGCATGAAAAACAGCACACATCCCTCAAACGCCCGGGAACCATAACTGGCCCCGAACCACCATTCTTCCCAGGCGGCATTGACCCAGAGGGTGGCCAGCATAGAAACCGTCCAGACCCAGCCGGGAAAGGGATGCCGCCTTACCCACATCAGGTAACCCGCCAGCCCCACCAGCAGGGAGGGCGACCAGTAGAACAGACCGTGGAACGGGGAAAACAAGACGTCCCAGACGTGTGGACGGGTCCAGTGGAAAATCTCACCTTCATACGAATACAACAGCCATTGCCCGTAAACGATTTTCCAGGCCAGCATCTGCAGGAACAACAGCGCACCTCCCCCCAGGCAGGCCAGCCCCGCACCCAATCGCGCACCGCGATTTCCCGCCCGCAATGCCATCACGGCAGCCACCGCCGGGAAAAGCAAGTAAACCGCGCATTGGTAACGTGTGACCACCAACAATCCACTGGCCAACCCCATCTGCAACCAGATCCCGGGCCCGGCCCGCTTTTCCACAATCCGCAGCCCGCACCAGAACGCCCAGCACAAGGCGGAAAAAGCCAGGCTGTGCGACATGGAAAGCAGCCATGTTTGATAGGTGAACAAAAACGAACCCAGCCAGCACAACAACACCCCTTCCGCGGCCTGTGGTCCTGCCACCCAACGGGACACAATTCGCCAAGCCAGACACAATCCGGCCGCCGCATAGATCAACTGCCCGCCCAGCAACAGGATCTGATAAATCGCACTGTAACCATCCCGGGCCGGATGCGCCCACCCGGTCTTCTGCAATCCCACCACGATCCCGTCCGCCAAGACAAAAAAGGGCCAGCTGGAAACCGCCCACCCCACCCCGAGCTTGTTGGGCAGGCGCCCGGTCGCGGTCACCGGCCGGGCCAGATAAGCCACGCGCTCCGGCTCAGCCATGGTTCGCGTGATGGTGGCGGAATGACGGAAGTCGAACGGACGTTCAAAATAGGCCGAGCGGAGCCAATAGTAATAGAAGCTGCTGTCCCAACCCTGGATGGCGCTCCGGGGAGGCTTCTGGGCCAGCTCCTCCAAAGGAAACCTGAATAAAAAAAGCGCCCAAAACAGCCCGGACAGCACCAGAACCAGCGTCAATCCCCAAGTCTTGATCACCCGCCCAAGTTATGCGGCACTCTCCATCCCAGGCAACGCGGATCGCCTCTTTGATTTGGCCGCCCACCCTTCTCATTTCCCCTTTTCGTGGTGCCCGCTTTTCCGCATCCTACCCGCATGTCCCGTGCCCCGCTGCGCGTTTTTTTCGGTCTCTCTTTCTTCGGCCTGCTCTGTCTGGGCCTCTCCAGCTACGCCCTTCTGCAGAGCCGCCAGGAGCGCGACCGCCTCGCCCTGCTCAAAGATGAGGCCCGCAACCTCCGCGATGGCGAGCGCCTCCTCCAGGGCCAGGTCGGCCAGCTCCGCAAACAATTCGATGAACGCGAGACCCAGCTCCAAACCAAGGAGGAACAACTCGCCCGCACGGAGGAAGCCCGCCTCACCCTCGAAAAAGAACGCGCCGCCCGCCTGCTCAAGGACAAACAGCAGGAGGAATCCGCCCGGGCCATGCAGGAAAAACTCGCTTCCGTCCTCAAGGCCGGGGAAGGCTCGGTCTTCGTCGACCGCGGCCGCATCACCATCCGCCTGGCCAACCAGATCCTCTTCCGTTCCGGCGAGGCCCAATTGCTCGACGAATCCCGCTCCGTCCTGACCACCGTGGCCGCGCTGCTCAACAACGAACTCGCCGGTCTCGAGGTTTTCATCGAGGGCCACACCGACAACGTCCCGGTCAGTGACTCGATCAAGAAGCGCTTCGCCAGCAACTGGGACCTGTCCGCCGCCCGCGCCGGGGCGGCCGCGCTCTTCCTTCAGAATGAGGGCAAGGTCGATCCCCTCCGGCTCTGCGTGGTCGGACGGGCCGACACCCGCCCCATCGCCCCCAACGACACCCCCGCGAACCAGGCCCTCAACCGCCGCATCGACATCCGCATCGATCTCAACCAAACCACACCGCCAGAGTCTCCCTAACTTAATAGACCCCCACTCAGGATGAGCGCAATCCCGGGCATTTTCCCGACCCCTCTCCGCGCCCCTGCGCCTCCGCGCGCGAACTCTCCCCGGCACCGCCCGAACCGTTCCCCCCATGACTTGGACTGAGTTTTCCCTCGCCGCCCTGGCGGCTGTTCTGGTGGGCATCTCCAAGGCCGGCTTCGGCGGGGGAACCGGCATCCTCGCCACCCCCCTCATGGCCCTGGCCCTTCCGCCCCAGCTCGCCCTCGGCGTCCTTCTCCCGCTCCTCATCACGGCCGACTGGGTGTCTTGTTGGCTCTACCGGGGGGCTTGGTCCTGGAAACCCCTCCTCTACTGCCTGCCCGGCTGCCTGCTCGGCATCGGGGCCGGCACCTTCCTGCTCGGCAAGATCGATGCCCAGCTTCTCCAACGCCTGCTCGGCGCCATCTGTCTCCTCTTCTGCCTGGTGCAGTGGACCAAGGCCTCCCTCCAACGTGGCGCGGCCGCCGTGCATCCCGGTTGGACCAGCGGGTCCGCTTTCGGATTCGCCACCGGCCTCACTTCCACCCTGGCCCATGCCGCCGGGCCGGTCTTCGCCATGTATCTCCTCCCGCTCAAGCTCCCCCAGCGCGCCTTCCTCGCCACCACCGTCCTCGCCTTCACCCTGGTCAATCTCTTCAAGGTCCCGGGCTACCTCGCCCTGGGTGTCATCAACCGCACCACCGCCGGCTACTCGCTCCGCCTGGCGCTTTTTGTCATCCTGGGCACCCTGATTGGCGAGTGGCTCAACCGCCATTGTCCGCCCGCCGTCTTCACCCGGATCATCTACGTCATCCTCTTCCTCACCGGACTCGAACTGGCCTGGGGGAAAAGCCTGTTGCGCGCAGCCCTTGCCTTTGCTACTGGTTCACTATGAAAACACCCACTTTCCCCCTTCTGGCCGCCCTGGTTCTCGTCCCTGTCTTCGCCCTGGCTCCTTCGGCCAGAGCAGCGGGACTTTCCGCCTTCGCCGCCCAGAAGCTGGCCGCCCGCGAGGTCAACGACGAGGCCAAGAAATCTCTGGTCCAGATCAGCGGCAAGAAAAGCTCCATCGGCGTGATGCCCATCGAGTGGCAGATCCTCTTCTATGATCCCTACGCCGACCAGAATGGCACCAAAGTCACCGTGGCCGGCAACACCATCACCCGCATCGAACAGGGCTACACCCAGGTGGACAAGCTACGCCTCGCCGCCTACAAGCTGGAAGAAGTCATCGAGCCCGCCAAGTTGCGCAAGGATTCCTCCGACGTCCTCGACATCCTCAACCGATCCTCCGAGTTGTCCAAGGTCAAGGTCAGCAGCATCGAACTCTGGCTGCACAAGGAGGGCAAAGGCCCGGCCGCCCCGGCCATCTGGCGCACCCGCATCTGGGCCCAGGCTGCGGGAAGTGACAAGGAAATCGATATCGGCACCGCCCGCATCAATGCGCAATCGGGGCAGATTGTTGAGCTGAAGCTCGACCTCAAGAAAATCCAGAAGTGATGGTTCCTGCTTTCACCCCGACTGCGGAACCCACCCCCGCCGCCGGGGCCAGAGCTTTGTCCGCCCCGGTCCTGCACGCATTGCTTTTTACTTCCGTCCTCCTTTTATCCATTTCAGCCGCCCCGGCCCAGTTCGCCAGCACCAGTCAGACCGTCGTTTGGCCGGTGCTCGACCGCCACCAACACACCCTCACCCGGGCGGCTTTCGAGGAACGGCTGCCGCTCTATTCCCCCGATGGCTCGATCCATGACTACCTGGTCATGGACCCGGATGGCGTGACCGTTCATGAAACACCGGAGAAAACACGCCCTCTCTGGACCTTGAAATGGGCCCAGCCCGGCGACCGCCGCCGCGATCATGCACCGGCCTTCCGCTTCGCCCGCACCACCCTGGCCGAATGGACCGGGGCCTCGGCGGAAAAGCCGCTCGCCGGCCTGACCATCGGCCTCGACCCCGGTCACATCGGCGGCGCCTGGGCCGACATCGAGGAACGCAACCTCAAGATCCGCGGCAATCCCCCGATCAAGGAAGGCGACATGGCGCTGATCGTGGCCCAACACCTTGCTCCCCTCCTCGAAGAAGCCGGGGCCAGGATCGCCTGGATCCGCGATTCCCTCGAACCGGTGACCCCTCTCCGGCCCGCTGATCTGGTCGAGGAAGCCATGCAATCCATGGCCACACTGGATGACCGCACCCTGGCCCGCCTGACCCAGGCCAAATTCCTCCGCACCCATGAACTCCGGACCAACCTCCTTTTCTACCGCCCGGCCGAGATCGGGGCCCGGGCCGAGCGGGTGCGGGCGTTGAAACCAGACCTCACCCTCTGCCTGCACTACAACGCCGCCCCCTGGGGCCGCTTCAGCCGGCCCCGGCTCTTCAATGCCAACAAACTCGTCATCTTCGTCCATGGCGCCTACACCAAGGGCGAGCTGGCCGACGAGGCCCAGCGCTTCCATCTTTTCCGGAAGTTGCTCGAGGGATCGGCCGACGAGGAACTTTCCGTGGCCAATGACATCGCAGTAGCACTGGCCCGTGGTTGGGGATTTCCACCGGAAAACTACGATTCCTGGAACGTCGCCACCAAGGCGGGTGACAATCCCTACGTCTGGGCCCGCAACCTCCTGGCCAACCGGCTCTTCGACGGACCGGTGGTTTTCGTGGAGGGCCCCTACATGAACGACCGCGCCATGTTCAAACGCATGCTGGCCGGGGACTACGAAGGGGAGAAAGATTTCGACGGGAAGATGCAACGGAGCATCCACCGGGAATACGCGGAATACGTCGCCCAGGGCGTCATCGCCCACTACCAACGGTCCTTTGTGGGCCCCGGACAAGAATCATCCGCCGCAACCAGTTCCTCTGAGGCGCCAGGGCCGCCTCCGGCGACCAGCGGGGAAATGCCAACGGATCCAGGCCCGGATTTGCCACATGAAATCCCTAACGCACTGGATCCTGTTCCTGAATTGGAACTTCCCGTTGCCGAACCGGCGCACACGGGCTTGTAGGCTGAGTCGTTTTCAGTTAACCTCTGCCTGAGTGGATTCATTAAACACCTTCTTTAACAGCCATGGCATCGACCCGTTTTGGGCGGGGTTGATACTGGGCATCATTCTCTGTGCCATGGCTCGAATCGGGCTCCACAGTCGGCACGAATCACGCTTGCAGGGCCCTGTTGATTCGGGAGCCTGGACGAACGCACGCACCGAGGTTCGGGTTGCCAATCACGCCATTCCGGACGCCGAAGGCAAGGCCATGCTTGCGGCTCTGGAACAGGGTAATCCAGAGCGTGCTGCGGAAATACTCGCGGCATCAACGGGCATGGACAGCACCCAAGCGACCCAGGTCGTGGCCACCATCCAGGCACAACGGCACCGATGATGGATCACGAGGATTCAGGAGATTGGCAGCAGTTCCCACTCGATTCTCCTGCTCGATCTCGATCTCGTTCTCGTTCTCTCCACCCCCGAAAGAACGAGTGGCTCATTTCACGGAAAATGCTCTACCCAATCATTTGGGTATCATACCGAATCCTACTGATTAGGCGCGAAAGCGCCCCGGAGGGCCGCACGCTGTGCGGCCTGGTCGCCCCGTGATGCAAGCAAACGGGGCCTGTCTTGCGACCGCGTTTCACGCGGCGACCCTCCGATGGAAACAGGCTCAATCAACATGATTTGGTATAAGCGCGCAAGCACCCCTTGGGAGGGCGAAGCCCCTGGTTCCCCCGCAGGCGTGCGGGGCTGAGCCGCAACTGGCATGTTGACCCGAAACCGGCCGGGCGGGAGCCTCAGCCGGAAAAATGCAGCTGCACCACAGAGAGCACAGCGGTCTCAGAGAAAGAATGAGTTGGGTATGACCGGAAAGGCTGCTCACCTTCGGGTGACTGCAAATGGAACGCAAGCCACCTCTGTGTTCCCGCCACAGCGGGCCTTTGGCACTGTGTCCTTCCGCCTCAGGCGGATCGCCCTCCCGAAGAAGCCGTCGCCCAGTCCATGTGGTTTGGTTTGAACCCCCTTGATCGTGCGGCTTGTTTGTGAAAACAAAAAACCCGCAGGGAGAAATCCCTGCGGGTTTTTCTGGATAGCCTTCGCTTATTCGGCAACCACGTTCACGTCGAAGAAGCGCCGGGTGGCTGCGTTGAGCAGGACGCGGTAGCGGACCAATTCGACCAGGCCGTCACCATCCACATCGCTGTTGGCCACTTCCTTGACCACATTGACGCCGTCATGGACCAGGGTGGTGGGGGATCCTCCCGGGGTGGTGAACGACCGGACGTTGATGGTCACGCCGGCGGCCGATTTGAGGCGGCGATGGGTGATGGCAAACCACGGGCCGCCCGCGGTGACGGTGTCAACGGTGGCGGCCAACCGGGACCGGGCGCCGGTGGGTGATGCGGCCACGGGATCAATCCCGAGGGCGTAGGACTCGAGGTTGGTCAGGCCATCGTTGTTCGGATCACCACCTGCGGTGCTGTTGCCGCCGCCGAAGCTGTATCCATCCTTCCAGGTTTGGAAGGGGCTTTGCGCGTTGCCGGTGATGGTCCAGGTGGCGGGATTTTCATCCGAGTCGTTGTTGGGGAGGCTGAGCGTGACCGACCATGCCCCAGCGGCTGTGGGCGTGATGCTGACCGTGGTGGTGGTGCTGTTGCCAGCAGTGACGGTGGCTGCGGGCTGGAGGGTGACGGTGGCGTTGGCATTGGTGCTGCCCGTCACGGTGACGTTGCCGGAGAAGACGAGGTCGGCATCTCCGTCGTTGGTCAGGGTGGTGGTGACCTCACTGGCCACCCCGTAGCTGAGGGTGCCGACGTTGTCCGTGCCCCCATTGGTGATGGTGCCGTTGCGTGAGAGGGTGATCTCCGGGGTGCTGGAAGCGCTCGGGTTGGCCGTGATACTGAAGTCATCGATGCCCATGGCGTCGTCGGTGACGGAAGTAGAACCGGCGTTGACGTCGACCCATCGAATGAAGAAGGTGGCGTTACCGGGGATGTTCAGGCCGGTGATGGTATGGGTGACGTTTCCGGAGTGCTGGAGGGATCCACTCGTAGCCGCGGCACTGCCCCCATTGTTGTAATCTAAGGATGAGACGTCGCTCCAAGTGGCAGCGATGTCACCGATGTAAGTGGCATCGGTGCTGATTTGGAAGCTCAACTGGTCGCTGACAGAACTGTTCCCAGAGCCAAAACGCCAGGTTTCGCCGGTATAGGCAATGGCCAGAGAGGTGATGGGGGTGCCGGTATTGTTCTGGAACTTGGCCCCGATGGTCGGGATCAAGGACCCGGATTGTAGGCTGCCCAGGGCGCGATCACTGTCCCCATTGATGCCTAGGCTATAGGTGTCGCCGGTTCCGCTGGAGCCGTTGCCAACGGTGTAGAGGAGGTTGGCCGAGGAGCCGCTTTCCTCAAAATACCAACCAGACGGAAGAGTCGAGGACGTGGTGTTGGCCGTATTGGCAAGGGTGTTGAAGTTCTCGCTATAGGGCGTGTTGGTGGCGTTGAGGCTGACCGAAGCAACACTGCGCCCGTTACCGGTGATGGTCCAGCTGGTCGTGCTTTCATCGGGGTCGTCGTTGGGGAGACTGACGGTGACGGACCACGGACCGGCGGCAGTCGGGGTGACATCAATCGAGAGCGACGTGATGCCGATCTCCGCGTCCACGACCGATTCGGGCTGCGTGTTCACCGTAGCGGTGGCGTTGCTGGTCGATGTGATGGTGGCATTGCCCAAATTGAGGGCGAGGGTTCCCGTGTTGAATATGTCGTAGGGCACCGTGGCGGTGCTGCCGACATTCACGCTGCCAACGGGATCCGTGCCCCCATTGGGAATGGTATTAACCCCATCGGACAGGACAATTTCCGGGGCTGCGGCCAGGTTCCTCGGCGTGACGCGGAAGTCGTCGATACCGATGGCGTCATCTGCGTCGGCGGCATTGGTGTCCAGCCAGCGGAACCAGATCGAGGCCCCGTTGGCAAGGCTGAGGTTGGTGATGGTGGCTGTGACGTTCCCGGTCTGGATCGGAGCGCTGCTTCCGGACAAAGGCGCAGATCCCGCAGTGGAACTGTTGTTGGTGTAGTTTAATTCCGGAACGGTGGTCCAGGTGACATTACCATCGATCAGAGAGGTCGGGCTGCCGGTGGTGTATTGGAAGATGAAACCATCGCTGCGGGTATTGTTGCCCACGCGCCAGGTTTCCGCGCTGTAGGCGACTTCCAAGGCGTTGACGCTCACCCCGGTGTTGTTGGTCAGCTTGGTGCCGACGGTCGGGTTGAGGCTGCCGGATTGGAGACCGCCGAAGGCCCGCTCGGTCGATCCGTCGGCTCCGAGGCTGTAGGTGTTGGCCGTATTGCTCGAACCATTACCAGCGCCGTAGGTGTTGTTGGGACTGCCTGTTCCATTTTCCGAGAAGAACCAACCCGTGGGCGTTACGCTGGAGGTGCCATTGTTGGAAAGGGTGTCGAAGCTTTCCGTGTAGTTTCCATCGAGGGCGGTCAGGCTGACCACGTTGTCAGTCGTCGTCGCCGATGCGGTGCCGGACCAGTCCGAGGAACCGGTGACGTTGACGGCTTTGATCCGGTAGTAATAGGTGGTCAGGCCGGTCAGCCCGGTGACTTGGTAACTGGTGGTATTGGACGCGAGGTTGACTGAGACCACGGTCGAAGAGAAGTCGTTGTTGTCATCAAATTCGAGGGTGTAGGTGTAGGAGGCGTTCCCACCAGTTGGGGCGGACCAGTTGGCGGTGAAGGAGGTGGTCGAGACGCTGGTGGCAGCGGCGATGGTAGGGGCGTTCGGGAGGGTGGTGAAGGTCAGGACCCCACCATAGCCGGTGAGGGAGGCGTTGTTCGTGGCGTAGGCCTGTTGGTAGTAGAGCGTGTTGGCCACCAGCCCCGCAGATTGGGTGACGGAGAAGTTACCCAGCGTGGCCGGATTGGCCTGGACTTGGGTGCCGTTGCCGATCGTGGGTGTGGTGACGGTGTCACTGAAGACAAAGCCGCGGTCGGTCAGGGCGGCACCGCCGTCGGCGGAGATGGAGCCGTTCAAGGTGGCGTTTCCGGTGCCAACCGAGGAGACGGCTAGCGTGGTCACGGTGGGGGCCACGGCTCCGACGACGCCGGTTCCTATTAGGTTGATAGTGTAGGGATTTTCGTCCGCATCGTTATTGGTCAGGGTCAGAATCGCGGCGCGACTTCCGGAGGCGGGGGTGAAGTTGACGGTGACGTTTTGGCTGCTGCCTGAGCCGATGGTAGCGTTGTTGGAGCTGGCCAGGGTGAAGTCGGCATCTCCGGAGACGGCGATGTTGGAGAGAACGAGGTCGGCCGTTCCGGTGTTGCGGACGGTGAAGGTGGCGTTGACCGTCACGCCGACAGTGTTATTGCCAAGGGCGCGTGTGCCGCCGGAGGCGATGGCGGTGTTGACCGGGGATTCGACGACGATTTCCGGGGTGGAGGTGGGGGCGAAATCGACGCCACGGAAGGCGTAGTTGGTGGGGGCAGTGGCCAGGGTGGTGGCGGTGGACGACGCCCCGGTATCGGTGATTTTGATAAGGCGACTGGCGGTGTCCGTGGTGGTTGCGTAGATGATGGGATTGGCGCCGGAGTAGTCGACTGTTAAGCCGCGGACACCGACCGTGCTGCCCGTTCCAGTTCCTAGGGTGTAGGTTTTCGACCAAACGGAGCCGTTAAAAGTCCATTTTTGAATTCCTCCCCCGCTAGCTATGGTAGAGTCGTCGGCGACGTAGATCGTATTTCCATCGGCACTCACTGAAAAGCCGTAGGGGCTAGAAGTAGCACCCGTTTCAAAAACGGTAGCCGAAGTGACACCGGATCCAGTGGGGAGTCCGCTTCCGACCTTATAAATGCCGCGTGTTCCGGCCCCTGTGGAAAAATACAAATTTCCGTTAAAAATTTTCACAACACGGAGATTGGTAGCTGTGGTACTGGTATTGACGAAATTGGTGCCATCGTAGTACCAAACCCCGGAGCCGCCACCTGTAGCGTAAAACGTGTTGCTAGTCACCGGGACCGCACTGCGGATCGCTGCGCCTGAAAACGGAATCGTGCCTGAAGTGGGAAACACCACTCGGGATGCCACGCTGGCATTGCTGCCGAAGATCTGAACAACCTTCGTGTTGGTGTTGGGAATGGCTGTCGTTCCCTCAGTTTGATTGTAACCGGGGACGGCAAGGAGCGTTCCGTTGGTGTTTAGGTACCCGTTGGCGGTGGAAGTTCCGGCTTCAGTCTGTTGATTGCTCCCAGTAGAGGGAATGGTCACTGTCTGCTGGAGCGTGCCCGAGGGTGTGTACTCCAGAAGGGCAACCGGTGTGGCACTTGAAGTAAGCGCCGTTCCATTACCGACCCGGTTGACGATCAGGTTACCCGGGGTGAATGAAGTCTGGGCTTGGGCGGTTCCAAAACCGAAGCCGAGGGCCAGAAGTGCGAGTGGGAGTGAATGGAGCCAGTTTTTCATTATCGTATGTTGGTTAGGTCAAGGGTGCGTTTTTCTATAAAAGGAAGACGGGCAGAAATGAGAGCAGGAACCGTTCTCATAAGCCCCGGAAAATTTAAGAGTAGAAATCCTTTTCGCAACGACGGGCGGGTTACAATTGGTTGACATTCGCCACCGTGCAAAATGCAAGTGTGGGGGCGATAGTTGCCTGCCCGAAAAGGGAGGCGAATCCAATTGGGCACCACCCACCGTGCGCGAAGTCGTGTCTGGCAGGCCAGACAGATCAGACAAAAAAGGAATTATTTACTGGGAGGCCAGCGCCGCCTTGAGGCCATCTTCCGTGGCCGTTGCGCTGACGCGTCCGTAACGGTCTTTGTGGATGATGACCGTGTGCACGGGACAGAAACGCAAATCCAACTCGAAGTCATTCCGTCCGATGGTGTCGAATTCCGTCGGGAAGCTGACAAAGAAGGGACGTCGTTCCGCCGGTCCGGGCCAGGGCAGAAACCGGGTTCCCTGCCCCATTTTGTCCGCGAGGATTTTATCCGTCCCTCCCTGGGAATAGCCGAAGCCCACTTCGATCCCGGGGATCATCTGGCGGATGTGAATCCCGGCTTGTTCTGAGGGCGGTTCTTCCAGGACTTCGATTTGGGGCTTTCCTGTGCCTTGGACTAGAAGGGTGATGCACTGGTCTTTCTCGATTTTCACCGTATCAATCACCGCCAGCTTTTTCATTGCCTTCCAATCCGGGGGCTTGCCCGCGCTATCGGGGGAGGAAAGATCCGGGCGCACTGCGGGATGGAGCGTGATCTCATACGTTCCAGCCGGTAGTCGCCGGTAGCGCTTGGTCTCGCCCGCCGCCATTTCGAAGGTCAGCGGCGTGGGGGGTTGCTCGGCATCCGCGCCTTTGACCCTGGCACAAACCGCCACTGGTGCGGCATCCCAGGCGGAGAAATTCCACAGGCGCACATAACCAAAGCCGTCCCGTGTCTTGGATTCTTCTTCTTTGACCGCGGCACGACCGCTTTCAAATTCCTTGTCCCGCATGTCGTTTTCCGCCTGGTCTTCCGTGTAGGCACCCAAAAACCCTCCGAAAACGAGACTGAACAAAACAATCACCGCTTGAGGTTTGAGTGGTTGCTGTAGTTGTTTAAGGACTTTCATAAGTGACTTCCGTTTCATATCCCGTGGCTTTGTCGAGCGGGTTGCTGCCGATGACGGGCTTTACTTCCACGCCGGTGCGGATGCGGTGACGGGCGGTGCGGGTGATGACGCCGGTGGCGCTTTCGCGCACCGCATCCGCCAAAACATAGACACTGAAGGACGCGCTGCGGGTGGTGATCAATTCGATCATCCGCCGGAACACCTCTTCGCGGGCCCGGTCATTGAGTTGCGCAATGTTCTTACCGGCAAATTTGGGCTGGGAGGCGCTTGAAGGGTTGAAATAAGAAATAAGCCCGAGTTCGCCCCGCTCCATCATCAGCCCGTTGCTGGTCAGGTAGGATTTGATGGAGTCGATGATGAGATCGATCTCGGAGTTAGTCAAAGACTGCCCGTTGGTGCCGGGGTCACTGTTCGGACTGGCATTGAATTTCAAATTGCGCAAAGCGGCCCGGAGGGCGAGTCCGTTATCGCGGAGCACCCCATTGATGTTGATTTTTCCGGCCACGGTGGCGTCCGACAAAGACTTGGTGGTATCGGCATCGGCGGAAAAGAGATCGCAAAGGCGCCAGGCCCCGTTGTTCCAGGCAGTGGAATATCGGGCGGAACCTCCGACGTCATCATACTGCCCGACGCGGAGCGTGCGGCCACCACCCCGCGAGTAGTCAACACCCAGAGTTGAAGCGACTCGCATGGGATCAAATATGTTTCCAAGTTCACCAATAGATTGCATTGGTGCGTCGCGAACGACCGCAATAGAAGAATTCGGTGTGTCATCAAATAGTATGTTATAATCTGGCCAAGGAATGGTAGCCCGACCCAAAGGGTCATTTCCACCAGGCGGCTTTGTCCATCCGATTGCAGCGAGGCCGAAACTATGGTCTGCAGGAACAAGATCCCTTTCAACTCCCCCATAAAATCGAGTCTGTGTGCCACTGGAGCTATCCAAAGAGCTTGAACCTCCGCGCATCGCGAGATGCTCGCTAAGCGTGCGTGCGTCCCCAGATCTGTCAGCCGCGCTATTTCCCTGCATAGAAGAGCTAAAAAAAATCGATGTATTCGAATTGGGATAAATGCCCGAGTGGGCCCACACTTGCGTACTCGCGGATATGGTCAGATAGGCAAAGGCATCCAAGTAACCCGTAGGCACACCGAAGACCATTTCGCTCTGGTAATCGGTGTATGGCGAATTGCGCCCGTCCAAGCGCACCACACCCCTGACGTTGGCCCCATTGATTATGGCGGACTGATCGGAACGGCCGGAGAAACGGTAAGCGGAAGCGGGAGGAGTTTTGATGATAGTCTTGCCCACCGAACTGATCATACCCGGCGGCGGGGAGGGATCAGTGGTCACCACGGTTACTTTTCCCGCGGGGAAAACTTCGCCGCCCAAGTCCAATTCGATGTCCGCAGGTCGGATCGACGCGAAAGTGCCCGCAATCCAGGTAGGCTGGTTGTAGATCCGCAGGAACGTGCCTGTCGGTGCGGTCCAGTCCTTGGTGCTGCAGTTGAAGAATTCGAAGTAATGGCTAAATTCGAGCGTGTATTGGATGGTGCTGGCACTGACCCGGCTCCAAGCTGTTTCTTTGCCGCGCCACATGTGCTCCTGCAGGTAAGGAATGGCCTCCTTGCCCAGGGCTTGCGGTTCCGTTCCCGATTTCCAACTCAAGGTCGGTTTGGTTCCGTAGGAGACAACCCCTCCCGCATTGACGAATGTCGGCTGGCTATCGGTGTCAATATAGTCCCGGATGTTGGCGGCCAGTTTGCGCAGGTAGATCGCGCGACGCGCCGAGGTGACAACACCTGAGTAGAAGCGTGTGCCAAAATTAGGTAAGGGCGCGTTGCTGGATGTTTGGTTGCCCGTAGTGGCGAAGATAGCGCTGTCCGTCGGCGCCACACCGGCAAAGCTGTGGGCACCTGTGATGGCAAAAATGATGTCATCGAGATCCGCAGTGATTTTACGAGCGGCCAGTGCGTCCCCCGGCCCAACATTGGTGACCACGGCGTTCAGATTGGTGCGACGCGTTCCGAAGCTGCTAAGTTCGTTGGAAAGCGAACGCATGGTGCCATAGAATTTCATGGTTTCGTAGAGGTTTGATCCCAGGACGGTGGAAGCGCGATTGATCAGTGAGAGGTCCGGAACGCCCGCCCCGGCACCCCGGAAGAAATTATAAATTTCTTGGTTGCTATTGGCGGCGGAGTTCCCCGTAGCCAACGGACTTCCGTTGCTCAACGGCAACGCCCCGAAGTCGATGTCCTGTGGCAGGCGGGAATTCGCACTGCGCTCGAACTCGCCGACCGAGCCATCCTTGTTGCCGACGATTCCAAGGTCAATCCGGCTGCTTTCATCCTCGATCCAGTAGGCATACCGGGCGATGTAGGGGTTGTAGCCAGCCTGTGCCGGGTCGGGTTGGTGGGTCAGATTGGGATCCTGGAGGATGTAAACCCACGGGGCATGGTGAGTGCGGTAGGAAAGGGTGCCGTTGCTGACGGGAGAGCCGATCCAGCCACCGGGCTCGGCCGGGCTGCTTTTGTTGATGTCCACCAGAGTAGAGGAAGGAGGAGCCGGCGGAGCCGTGCTGTTGGTTGAAGTCGAGAGCAGGTAAACCTTTTCAAATGTGGGGTTGGTGGGGATGTTGTAGCTGGAATGGGAACGAACGATGGGCACGAAACGGCCACCGGACAGTTCTTCATAGCCCACGGCAAAATTGGCCCGCGCTGCCACGGCCTCGCGCAGCCTTTGAATGGCTTGTTGGGTTCCAGCCCGCGCCACCATCTCCGCCCGGGTTTTATTCAAATAGGAACGCGCGGTCAAACGGTCGATCCGCATGGATTGTAAAAAGGCCACCACCATGACGGTGAGAACCGTCAGAACCAAGAGAACGCTGATGATGGCAGCACCGTGGTTCCGTTCCCTGTTCACCATGCGTTGGAAAACTACGATTTTCATCTTGCTAGAGATACCCGGGTGCGGAAGGTCTGAATATTCTGCGATCCAAGGGGCGACCACGTATCCGGATTGCTTTCACGGTGCCACGCATCCTGATCGGACAGCTTCGCTGCGGTGTCATAATTGAAGGCATTGAGACTGATTTCCATGAGGTCTGGCAGGTCGTTCCGTCCGCCGCGTGCGCGCCCCGAGACGGGTTCCGTGTAGCTGTAATCATTCCAGTCTGTGCCGGTGCCCGGACCGTCAATGGCCAACTGCCCGGCACTGTCACGGGTGTAAACGAGGGGACGGATTTCCAGCCCGATGACATTGCGGGCGATGACTTCGTCATTGGTGGTAGCGGAAACAAAGAGGGAACTGCCGGAAGTCAGGAAGGGCAGGAGGCCGCGGCCGGCACTACTCCAAGCATCGTCACTGCTTTTGAAGTAGCGGTAAAGCTTGTAGGAACGCCGACCACCCGATCCCAAGTCGGGGCGGTAGGAGAGGTAGTAGCCCACGGCGCAGAGATTGCTTTTGTTTTTACCCACCTCTTGATATTCGGGCGACTGGCTCGAAAAAAAGAAAATCACGTCCCCATAGGATGCGGGAGGGGAATTGCCGGTGTCCGTGACCAAATTGACTGCTTCACCCGACCGGGGATCTCCGTACAGATACCAAGGCACTTTAGTGCTGACAAAGATTTGCTGAATGTCGCGTTGTATAAAAAACAGGGCCGCGCGCACTTCACGAAAGGCATCGATTTTTTTTTCGCTGTTTTGCCACGCTTTGGTGGCTTGGTCGAAAAATCCAAACAACATGACCATGAGCAAGCTGAGCACGGTGACGGCAACCAGCATTTCCACCAGGGAGAATCCCCGCTGGATCGACATCCTTGTTCTGCTTTGAATGGGTATCATTGGCGTCGTCCAAGGAGGGTGAAAAAGGTGTAGGTTCGCCGATCCGATTCCTTGACCGAACCAGGCACGGACAAGTCGACCAGGACACAGACCATGCCCGGGAAGGCTGCGGGATTGTACTCGGTGCGGACTCGGGCCAGATAACCGGCCCCGGCCTGGCCGTTTGAGTAATCAGTTGCGCTGACCGGGGTGCCTTTTGGTTGCAAATCCAGATCGTCATTCAGACTGTAGGCCAGATAAGCATCGGGAGCTTTTTGTGATGCGGTGCCATTCAAACTGCAACTGAACGTGATGCGCGTGTATTTTTGTGGATCGTCCACGTCATCCAGATTGGGGGAGTTGAATACTTCACCTGACCAATCGAGGGTCTGGCTGCCGTTCCCGGAACTGATCTGCCAGTGCTGGCTTGTGCGAAGGTCGGACTCAATCCTGCGGGCCAATAATCCGATCTGTGTCTCCGCCTTGCTGTCCCGTGCGGTATCCAAGGCCACGGGAAACAAGCCCAGTATGCCCACCAAGGCAAAGGACATGATGGCCATCGAAACGGCGATTTCGATCAGTGTGAAGGCGGCGCGACTGCTTTGTTTCCCGTTTTGGAAAACGACGCGACGCCCTGTTCCGGCGAACTGAAAACCGGGAACTGAAAACGGAAAACTTGTAGTCATTGTGTCGTCGTCACATCCACTTGGGCGCGGCCGGTGAACCGGGAAAAGGTGATGCATTCAAACAAGCCGCTCGAGGAGCGCTGGAAAGCCGCTTGCCGGACGAAGTTGTCCTGATTGTTGAGAAAATAGCCCTCGTAAAGAAACACCCGCAGCCTCGCAGTGGTGTGCAATGATTGGATGGCCCCGCTGGGATTGAAGGCCAGAACGGGGAGTTGCGCACCCGAGGACAGGCGAGGAACGGATGTGTCGGTCAAAGCCAGATAATAGTCCGCCAGCAGGGACTGGTTCTCGCTCTTGAAGCTGATGGTTTTGGGAAGCGTTTCCCATTTCGTCAAAGGCACATACTCGCCCGTGCCGGCCGGGTCGTCATCCGTCTTCTCCCGAAACACGATGAACGCCCGGTAGCGCATGGCTTCCTCGGGAAAGTTCTTGTCGGCAAATCCGACGTAGGTGTTGACGCTGCCCTCCAGGGCATAGGCCCGGGCCTGTTCGAAGGTGTTCAGCAAAACGTTGACCGCCCCCTTACGGCCCGCCGATCCCGCCAGTCCGGTGATCGAGGGGATGGTGAGGGCCAGCAGGATGGCGATGATCCCGACCACCACCAACAACTCGATCAGAGTGAAGGCAGATGACGGACGGCGGATGGCAGATGGCGGAAAGGACGTCCGGCAAGGGCACCGAGGGCCGGACGTTATGCCTGAACTTCCGCTATTCGCTATTCCACGTTCGCTCTTCATAAGCGGTTGAACCGTGTATGCACAAAGTCAATTTTGCGATGCATTAAAGCCCGAATGTTGCATTTGTGTGACATTCTTGCGGAGCTATGGGGGGAGCGTAATTCAATCGAACAGGGCGGGCAAGGCCATTAGGTTGATTGATGCATGGCTTTTCATATGACCCGGGCCGGGTGTCTATGGTAGTCTGACCCCCATGCGCGGCACCCAGAAGCGATCGGCAGCTTCGGCCTTGGTTCTCGTCGGGGTCCTTTCACCGCCCGTTTCCATCTGCCTTTGCCCCCCTTCCACCTACGCCCAGGCAGCCCGCCCAGCCCCAGAGCCCACCCCCCAGATTCTGAACCTGGAGGATCTCCAGCCCGCCGCCGACCAGTTGATCGGGCAGGGGCTTTCCTTCGAGAAGTCCAAGGACCCGGGCCGCGCCCTCCTCCTCTACGAAGACGTCCTGCGCTATCACGGCCAGGGTGATCGTGCCGAGGAGGCCCTGTTCCGAATCGCCTCCTGTTACCGCCAACTGGGCCGCTTCGAGGAGGCCCGAAACACCCTGGCCCTGCGCCAGAAGCAATACCCCGCCTCCGGCTCCCCCTGGCGACCGCCTTCCCGCCTGCTTGAAGGCGAAATGCTGGCCGCCGAGGCCCGTTGGAAGGAAGCGCTGCCCGCCCTGCAGGACGGAGCGACGGCCTCGGAGCGCGAACTCCAACTCCGCGCGCATTATCTGGCCGTCCTGGCCGCCGACAATCTCAAGGACCTGGCCCTCGCCCGTCCCAACATCGAGGCCCTGGTGCGGGAGAAGAAAGAACACCCCTACGCCGATTACGCACGCTTGAAGCAGGGGACGCTCGCGGCCAGCGAAGGGAAAAGCTCCATCGCCAGCCAGGCCTTCAAGGAGGTCCTGGCCCGGACCGGCGACCCGGCCCTCCGGGCCGAGGCCGGCGTCCGTGCGGGCAATCTGGCCTACGCCTCGGGCGCCTGGCGCGAGGCCGCGGCCAACTTTGAAGTCGTCCGCAAAACCAACGCCCCCGACTTCTGGAGACAACTGGCGCACCTGGGCCTGCTCCAGTCGGCCTTCGCCGCCGGCGACCATGCCCGCCTGCTGGAAATCTACCGCGAAGTGCGACCGGCCTTTCCCGAGGCTTCCCGCGCGCAGGTCCTGTTCCTGGTGGCGGAGTCCACCCGTCTCACCAAACAGGATCAGGCCGCGTTGGAGGCATACGACTTCTTCCTCAAGGAATTTCCCAACGATCCAATGGCGGAATCGGCGGTCTGGGCCCGCATCCTCATCCTGCGCGGGCAAAACAACCCCGACCTGGTCCCGGAAACCGCGCGCTTTCTCGGCGGCTTCCCCAATTCCACCCGGCGGCCCACCGTCCAGCTTTTGCGGGCCGAGGCCTTTTTCGACCGTGGCGACTTCAAAACCTGCACCCCGATGTTGGCCGACCTGGCCGGGCAAACGGAGGCCTTTGCCGCCCTGCAATCCGTCGTTCGCGAGGGTGTTCTCTTCCGGTGGGGGCGTGCCGCACTCGGACTGGGCGACTGGCCCCAGGCCCGCAAGGCCTTCGACCGGCTTCTGGCTGATTTTCCCAAGACCTCCCTGCGCAGCAGTGCGCTCTGGATGCAGGGACAGGCCGCCCTGCGTGACAAGGACCCCGAGGCCGCCTTCACATCCTGGACGGCCCGAGTGCAGGATTTCCCCAAGGATGCAGACCGCGAAAACACGCTCTGGCAGACGGCCCTGCTGGCCGGAAGCCTGGGCAAGCTCGCCCCCATGCGTTCCCTGCTCCAGGCCCATTTGAAGGAATTCCCCAACAGCGCCAACACCCCGGAGGCCCATTACCTGCTGGCCGGGGCCATCCAGCAACTGGGTGATGACCAGGCTTCGCGGCCGAATTGGGAGGCGGCACGCAAACTGGATGCGGCGCGTTACTTCGGGCCGGCCACCCAACAGTTGATCCGGCTGGCCTTGCTGCGGGCCGACCTGCCCGGCCTGCGCACGGAAGTGGAGGCCTACGATGCCTGGCGACAGAAAAACCCCAAGGCACCGGCGGTGGCTTTGTCGGTTTACGAATGGTTGGGCCAGGAACTGGCCAAGGGCGATGACCCGGGTTCGGGGGCTGTTTATTACCGCATCGTCCTGGCCGCCAGCAAGGATCCGGCCCAGCGCAAGCGTTCGCAACTCGGACTGGCCCTGCTCATGTCCAAAATCCAGAACCATGGTGCCGCCATCAAGGAATGGAACCAGTTCCGGCTCGACTTCCCCGAGGAAGCCAACCGCAGCACCGTCCTCGAACCCCTGGCCCAGGCCCTGATCGGGGCGGCCCGCTTCGATGACGCCCAGACCCTGGCCGAACAAATCCTGCGCCAGAATCCCGAGGGCGAATTCAACGCCCGCGGTCGCCTGCTCCTGGGCGACATCGCCATGGGCCGGCGGAACTACGTGGACGCGGCGAAATACTACGCCACGCTGGCCCTGCTGATGGATGACCCGCTTCTGACGCCACGCGCCCTCTGGCGGGCGGAGAAAGCCCAGCGTCTGGCCGGCATGACCACCGAGGCCGATGCCAAGTTGCTCGAATTGCGGAAGCGCTTCCCGGATTATCGCGAGTGAGGACCGCTTTTAGCCGTGAGTATGCAGTTGGCTAACCACAGAGGGCACAGAGGACACGGAGAAAGAAAGGGGTTGGGCGGCTATTTCTTTTGTTCACTATTCGGTGATGCTGAATCCAACTGTCATGCCGTAGGCCGTGGTTGTTAGAGAATTTTGCATTTAATCTGCCACTGTTCTCGCACTCGTTCTCATTCTCGTGCTCTCTGAATTGGAGAGAACGAGCACGAGATCGAGTAAGAGCAACGAGATCTGAACGAGCCACGGGGATGGGAATCCCCGTCTACAATAAAGCAGCCTTCTCTTCGTGCTCTTCGCGCCTTTGTGGTGAAAAAGGCCTTTCCCTTCCTCAGTATTGCAGCTTCAAGCCGACGTAGAAATTGCGCCCATAGGCCGGGTCGATCCCGTCGCCACGGATGCGCGCGTAGTAGTCCTCGTCCAGCAGATTTTTGACGCCTCCAAGGAGTGAGACGTGGTCCCGGTAGACATTCACTTCCGCGGTCAGATCCCAGACCATGTAGGCGGGAATGTGCCGGTTGGCGGTTTCCGAATCGTTGGCAAAGTGTTCACCGACCCAGGTTCCGAGGAAGGCCACCTTGGCCCGGTCCTGCCACCGATAGATGACCCCGCCGCGCAAGGAAGCGTCCGGGGCGTATTGCGGGTCTTTCCCGTCGGAAACCCCCCCGTGGATTTCCGAACTCATGAGCGTGCTGTTGGCATAGAGGCTGATTTTGCCGGCCCGCGCACCCAGATCATCCTGTTGCCATTGGTCGTAGAGCCCGATCAGATCGATTTCCACCGCGGCATCCCAACCGTAATTGATCGCCCGGCCCACACTGGTGATCGTGTTCACGCCACCCACGGTGACCGTGCCGTATTTGTTGTCGAGGTCGATCAGGAAAAGGCTGGTGTCCCACTGCGCCCAGGACACCGGTGTGCCCCGCCAACCGACCTCGTAGGTCCAGCTGTTCCCCGACTCGATGTCGCCCGCCACCACGGTGGTCGGATCGGGACTCAGGGCCTCGGTGAAGATCACCGGACGGTAGCTTTGGGAAACGTTGGCGTAAACTTCTGTGTCTCTACCGGTGTCATAGGCCAGGCCCAGGGCCAGCAGGGGAACGGTCTCGTCCTGGTGTTCCTCGCGGGAGGACACGGGGGCCACAACCTGCCGGGAGAGCACGCGCTGGTGCAATTGCTCGACCCGGATGCCGGGTGTCAGGGACAGCGAACCGAAGACAAAACGGTTTTCCACAAAGACGGCGCCACTGGCCGTCCCCCGGTGGGCATCGCGGCGGAGGAAGCCTTCGGTGGCATCCGGACTGCCGCCCCGGCGGTCGGTGCGGGGTGAATGGGAAAAGTAGGTGGTGAAGCCCCCGGAGAATGTGTGATTCCCGCCCCAGGCCTGCCAGTCGTGGGCCACCCTTCCATCCAAGCCCCAGGTGAAGAATTCCTGCAGTTCGATGTCGTTGGTCAGCGCCGCGGCACCGGTGGGGACCGTGCCGAATCCTCCGCCACGTTGGCGGCGGCTGCCGCGTTCGTAATAGCCGCCCCAGGTCCGCACTTCCAGGCGGGTTTCTTCGCTGAAATCTTTCTCGAAGGCCAGGGATGGCACATAGCGGCGCAGGTGGAAGCGGTCGAACTCACGGCTGGCCTGGTTACGGTCGGCATTGTAGTTCACCGTTCCCGGGCCGGTCGCCAGGGTCAGCCCTCCGGGTTCGCCGTGTGCTTCCTCGTAGGCGTCCATGTTGAATATCCATCGGGTGTCGGTTTGCCCGTCGATGACGAACTTCACCGCCGCTCCATCCAGGACATAGTCGCTGTTGGCCGAGCGGAACCCCTCACTTTCCCGGTGGTTGTAGTAGGCCAGGTAACCCACCCGTCCCACGGTGCCGTCGACCGAATTGTACGTGGAGTACAATCCGTCGGAGCCGAAGATCTGGCTGCTACGGGCGGAAAACGGCCGGTCGGTGCGCGGCATGGCGGTGACGTAATTCAAGGCTCCCCCCGGCTGCGGGCCATACATCAGTCCGCCGCCGCCACGCACGAATTCCAAACGGTCAACCACATCCAGGGGCGGTGTGTAATACGCTTCCGGATAGCCGTAGGGGTCGGCATGGATGGGCACGCCGTCTTTCAGAACCTGCATGAACTGGGTCCGGTGGGGGTCGCCGATGCCCCGGTAGCCGATACTCACCAGGGGGGTGCTTTCCTCGCTGTAGAGCAGGCCGGGGGTCGACGACAAGGCCTGGCGGTAATCGTTGGCCACCACTTGGGGCAGGGCATCCAGATCCAAGACCGACGCTTTCTTGCCAGAGTAGATCTTGGTCCCCTGCACCGGAGGCAGAAAACGATCCTGCACCCGGGCGTCGTATTCCGATTCTGCCTGAACGATGATTTCCTCCTGCATCTGCGCCCCCTCCAACAAAACAGGCTCGCGGAGGGCTGCCTGGCCCGAATTTCCTTCGGCGGCGGTCACCTCGGCGGAAATCCGTCCCACATCGAGGGAGAAAACAGTGATCAGAAAAACGGCGAAAGTGCCCTTGACGCATATCAAGAAATGGGGAAGGATCTTCATACGTTTGCGAGATTGCGTCTCAAGAACGATAAATCAAGTACTATTTGAGATAGAATCTCATTTAAACATCATGACTATGGAATTGTTTTTAAAAGGCGGGCCGATCATGTGGCCCATTCTGCTGCTCTCTCTGGTCACCGGGGCGGTGGTCCTGGAACGGCTGGCTTTTCTTCTTTTGGAGCACAGCCGGCGCCAACCCGGGACGGTGGAGGCCCTCCTCGGTTTGGTCGAAAAAGGCCGCCTCGACGAGGCTGCGACCCAGGCCCAAACCACCTCCGACCCCTTGGCGAGGGTGCTGGCCTACGGCTTGGAACACCGTGATGTCTCTTTATCCAATGCCCTCCTCCAAGCGGCCGGCCGCGAGCTCGACCGGTACAATCGTGGTCTGGTCGTCCTCGACACGGCGGTCACCCTCGGCCCCCTCTTGGGCCTATTGGGCACGGTCATCGGCATGATCCGGGCCTTTGGCATCGTCGGCGGCGCCGATCTGGCCGGGAAAACGTCCGCCATCACGGGCGGCATCGCCGAATCCCTGATCGCGGTGACCTTCGGCCTGGGTGTGGCCATCGTGGCCATCATCCCCCTCAATATCCTCACCGCACGCATGGAAACCATCCGCCGCCGGCTGGAGGATGCCACCAACCATCTGGAATTGCTCGTGGTCAAAGCGCGCAGCGGTGGCTAGGCCCGGGCCTTTTTGTTTTTCTTGTTTCTTGTTTCTTCTTCATAGGCTCCGAAATCAACCCCCAAAAACTCCGCCATCCCGATGCCCGCCATTCCATCCCCCCGCCACGGCCGTCGGCCCCGCCTGGAAATCATTCCTTTCATCGACATCATGTTTTTCCTCCTGGCCACCTTCATGATGGTATCGCTCAGCATGGTGAAAGGGGAAGGCATCGAATTGCTCCTGCCGAAGGCCCGCTCGGCGGCCGCCCTGCCGGACCAACCGGTGACGGTGACCGTTTCGGTCGATGCCCGTGGGGTCCTTCACTGGAACCGGGAGCCCGTCGACCGCACCGTCCTGAGTGCGCGCTTGGCCGGACTCAAGGAGACCGCCCCCGATTCCACCCTCATCGTCGAGGCGGACTACGGGTGTGAGTTCGGTCGGGTGGTCGAGGTCTTCGATGAAGCACGCCGTCTTGGCCTGGTCAAATTGATCATCCGGACGGAGAAAGCAGACTGAGGGCGATGTCGATGCGGGAATGCCTGCAGGGGCTTCAAGCCCGGCCCTGGTGCGCGGCAGCTGGTTCGATCCTGCTCCATCTGGCTCTTTTTTTTGGTGCATCGCCCCTGCTGATCCAAGCTCCGGTGCTGTCCCTGAACCCGGGCAGCGGCGGCGCCGCCGGTCCGGCCCGGCCGGTTCCCTTGAGCGCGGAAGTTTGGTTGGAATCCCCCGCCCCGCCCGACACCGTTTCCCGTTCGGTGGTTCCCGAAGAAGAAAACACCGTCATCGTGCCGGATCCGGAACCGCCCCCTGTGGCCACACCCAGACCAGAAAAGCGCCCGGCCCAGTCCACCCCAGCCACGGGGGAAGAGGCCACCCGCGGCGCGGGAGGGGTCCGCACCGTCCCCCGTCCGCAGTTCCACCTCAACACGCCCCCACCCTATCCCGAACAAGCCCGGCGCCAGCGGCAGGAAGGCGTGGTCCTGCTGCGCCTTTCCATCACCGCGGACGGAAGCGTCCAAGAGGTCAGCGTCCAGCGCAGCTCCGGCCATCCCCTGCTCGACCGGGCGGCGATGAAGGCCGCCCAACGTTACCGCTTCCAACCGGCCACACTGGGCGGGCTTCCCGTTCCTTCCACCACCCTCCAACCCATCCGTTTCGACCTGCGACAAGCGAACTGACCGCACCCGCATTCATTCAGGCAAGGAAAGCGGCCTTGTTGCCGGGGCTGTTTGCGGCTTAACTGGTCCTATGTCCGCCGCCACGGCCCGCGCCCCCCAATCGCGCAACCCCGCGCTGTCGTGGTTGCTCCTGGCCCTTCTGGCCTCGCTTGTTTTTCATCTCGGCATCGTCCTCTGGTCGCGCGGCCTCCTGCTGGACTTCGGCCCTCCCTTGGTCGACCCGATTGAGCCGGCCCGCTTCAACCTCGAACGCGCCACCATCGACCCCCGCCGACTCGAGCCGGAGATCCCCCAGCCGACCGCACTCACCACCCAGCGCCCGTCCGGCCCGGCCAGCCTCGCCCCGGGCGAGATCGAGGCCTTCAGCGGCCCCCTGCAGGCCCCCCGCATCCCGCTACCCTCGCTCACCGGAGAACCGTCCATGCCCCTGAGCGCGGGCCTCGCCGTCACGCCCGTCGACGCCCTCACCGCCCTGCCCGCCGCCCCCGAGGGGAAAATCCCCAGTGTCTCGCAGGCCCTGGTCGAGGACGCCACCACGGCCGCGCTGGCGGAAACAACCAAAGTCTTGTCCACTTCCGGCTTGTCAGGCGGCCCCGATGCCGCCAATTCCGGCGCCCGGCTGCCCTCCGCGGCCGATATCTCCGAACTGGTCAACCTCCGTCCCCCGGGGGCGGTCGCCCGCCCGGGCATCCAGCCCATCCTGATCCGTCTCTCCAACGACGTGTTGTTCTCCTTCGACTCCGCCGTGCTCCTGCCCTCGGCCTCCGGGACCGTGCAGCGGTTGGCCGACGCCCTGCGCGGGGCGGTCAAAATGAAAATCACCGTCGAGGGACACACCGACTCGATCGGGGACGAGGCCTACAATTTGAAGTTGAGCGAACAGCGGGCCCGTTCCGTGGCCGACGCCCTCATCGCCCGGGGGGTTCCCGCCGCCGGGCTGGCCACGAAGGGGTTTGGCAAATCCCGGCCCATCGTCCCGCAGAGCGGCGATGCCGAGAAGGAAAAGCTCAACCGCCGCGTGGAAATCCGCATTGAAGCGGAACGTTAGCCCGCCGGGCGGTGGGCGGTGGGCAGTGGGCAGAAGACAGTAGACAGTGGTCAGTAGACGGCGGGCGGTTTATGAAAAAACCCATTCAATCATTCCGAGACCTTGAGGTATATAAACAGGCGTTTGCTTTCCAGCAGGACGTTTTTCGAATTTCAAATAAATGGCCGAAAGAGGAAACGTATTCGTTGACCGGCCAAATCCGTCGTTCCTCCCGTGCCATTGGAGCGAACATTGCCGAAGCCTGGGCAAAGCGAAGATACGAAGCCCATTTCATAAGCAAGCTGACCGATGCCGACGGTGAACTCCAAGAAAGTTTGCATTGGCTACTCTCAGCTGAAGCCTGTGAGTATGTTCCCACATTGGAGTGTCGCAAGCTGGTGATCGTGCTGGAAGGAATTGGACGCCAGCTGGGCGCCATGATGGCCCAGTCGGCACTTTTTTGCCATACCATCAAGGCCTGACACAGTGCCACCGTTCACCGACTTCCGTCCACCGTCCACTGATCGGAACATCACGCTCTTCGTGATGTTCCGCCTTCTCTTCAGCGCGCGCTTCTACTACCCCGTCCTGGCCATTCTCTTCCTCGACTACGGCCTGACCCTCGAACAGTTCGCCATCCTGAACACCCTTTGGGCGGCGGCCATTGTTGCTTTTGAAGTGCCCTCCGGCGCCCTGGCCGACCGGTGGGGCCGCAAGCGCATGGTCTGCCTGGCCAGTTGGCTGATGGTTCTGGAGATGGGTGTGTTGGTCTTTGTCCCGCTCGGCAATCCCTGGATCGTCTTCGCCGCCTTCGCCCTCAACCGCATCCTCAGCGGGGCGGCCGAGGCCTGCGCCAGTGGGGCCGACGAGGCGCTGGCCTACGATTCCCTCAAAGCGGAGGGGCGCGAGGCCGAATGGCCGGCGGTTCTGAGAAACCTGATGCGCTGGCAGTCCGTGGCTTTTGTCTTCGCCATGTTGTTGGGGGCGGCCGTTTACGATCCGGATCTTGGCAACCGTGCGGCCGGATGGTTCGGACTGGATCCGGGTTGGACCAAGGCCCACACCCTGCGCCTGCCTGTGGCATTGACCCTGGGATCAGCCCTTGTGGCCTGCCTGGTCACGGCACGCATGATCGAGCCGCCCGGAGCCCCGGCCCAGGCCCCTTCGGTGCGCGCGGTCTGGTTGCAGATCCTCGCCGCCGGACGCTGGATTCTCGGCCAGCCCCTCATCGTCGCCGTCCTGCTCGCCGGCCTGCTGCACGACAGCTTCATCCGTTTGATCCTGACCCTGGAGAGCGAATACCTCCGGGTCACCGGCTGGCCGGTGGCCTGGCTCGGGATCATCGCCGCGGCCTCCGGCGCCCTCGGTCTGGCGGTTTCTCCGCTGGCCTCCCTGATGGACCGCCGTCCGGGCCTGGTCTGGAAGTTTGCCCTCACCACCTTCCTCACCACGATGGGTTTGGCCGGGATGGTGTGGTTGACCAACCGCTGGAGCTTGGGGTTTGTCCTGCTGCTCCAAACCACCTTCGGTCTGGTGGCCTATTTCCTATCCCAGGCCATCAACGCCCGGGTGGACTCGGCCCAACGCGCCACGGTCCTGAGCTTCAAGGGCCTCAGTTTCAACCTCGGCTACGGCCTGATTGGTCTGGCTTATGGCGCGGCCCACCAGTCCCAGGGCGCCCAGGCGGATTTCGTGGATTCCCTGCGCTGGCTGCCCTGGGCCTTTGCCGCGCTGATGGCCGTTCTGGCGCTGGCGTGTTGGGCCCAACAAAAAAAGCGGGACCGTCCTGTTTGATCCCGGTATTTCCATTGTCACTCCGGCAATCCACTTCAAACTTCTTCCATGTCCCCCGCCTACGCATCCCTCCTCAAGCGCACTCGTGAACTGGCCCTGCTCGGCTCCACCTCTTCCCTCCTCCACTGGGACCAGGAAACCTACATGCCGGAAAAAGCCAATGCCTGGCGTGCCGAACAATTGGCCCACTTCGCCGGTCTTTCCCACCGCCTCTGGACCGCCGATGAAGTGGGCGGATGGATCGCCGATTGCGAAGCGTCCGGCCTGTCCGCCGGTTCCGATGCCGCGGTCAATGTGCGCGAGTGGCGCCGTTCCTACGACCGCGCCACCCAATTGCCCTCCGCCCTGGTCGAAGAATGCTCCAAGACCGAGGCCCTGGCCCACCAGGCTTGGGTCGGAGCCCGCGCCCGGAATGACTTCCCCGCCTTCCAGCCCCTTCTGACCCAACTCGTCGAACTGGCCCGTCGCAAGGCCGACCTCTGGGGCTATACCGAGTCCCGCTACGACGCCCTGCTGGACGCCTACGAACCCGGAACCACGGCCTCGACCATTGAATCCCTTTTCGAAGGCCTGGCCCCGAGGCTGAGCCGGCTCGTCGCGGAGGGCGCCGCCGCCCAGGATGCGCGCCCGGCTCCCCCACTTCCCGCCGGAACCTATCCGGTGGAAGCCCAACAGGCCCTCAACCGGGAAGTGGCCGCCGCGCTCGGTTTCGACTTTGAGGCCGGCCGGATCGACACCACCGCCCACCCCTTCTGCACCGAGCTGGGGCCGAACGACTGCCGCCTCACCACCCGCTATGATACCGATGATTTCACCTCGTCCCTCTACGGCATCATGCACGAGACCGGCCACGGCCTTTACGACCAGGGCCTGCCCGGGGAACATTACGGCACCCCCTGCGGGACGGCGGTCTCGCTCGGCATCCACGAATCCCAGTCCCGCCTGTGGGAAAACCACATCGGCCGCAGCCGGGCGTTCTGGGAGCACTGGTTCGCGCGCGCTGTCCACCACTTCCCCCAGTTGAAGGCCTCTTCCCCCGAAGCGCTCTGGCGACACGTCAACCGCATCGAGCGGTCGTTCATCCGCGTCGAGGCCGACGAGGTCACCTACGACCTCCACATCATCCTGCGTTTCCGCATCGAAAGGCGATTGATCGAGGGGGATCTGGAGGCAGCGGACGTGCCCGCGTTCTGGAACGAATCCTTCCATCAGCTCTTTGGATTGACGGTGCCCGACGACCGCCGGGGCTGCCTGCAGGACATCCACTGGAGCATGGGCGGCTTCGGCTACTTTCCCACCTACACGCTCGGCAATCTCAATGCCGCCCTGCTCATGAACGCCGCCACGCGCGACCTTCCCCGGTTGCCGGCGGAACTGGCCGCCGGCCAGTATGGCAGCCTGCTCGGTTGGTTGCGGGAAAAGATCCACCAGCCGGGCATGCACTTGCGTCCGTTGGAACTGATGCGCGCCGCCACCGGACAGGAAGTCACCCCCGAAGCCCATCTGGCCCATCTGGCGGCCAAAGTCAGTGCTTGAACATTTCCCGCGTGACACCCCGCTCCTGCGACTGGCAGCCTCCAAGTCCCATCGTTCTCCGCAGATGACACCTCCCAACTCCAGCCCCAACACTGCCACGGCCACCAAGCTCCTGCTCTGGGACATCGACGGCACCCTCATCTGGTCGGGCCGGGCCGGGGAAGACGCCCTCCTGGCCGCCATGAAGGAACTGCACGGCATCGAGACCAGCCTCCAGGACGTCGATTACAAGGGCCGCACCGACCGCCGCATCGGCATGATGTTGATGGAAAAGCACCACATTTCCCTCACGGATGAGTCCCTCCACGATTTTGTCGAATGCTACCTCAAGCACCTGGCCCGTCTCTTGCCGGAAAAAACCGGCTGGGTCTACCGGGGCGTCCTCGACATCCTGGAGGAAGCCCACCGCCGCCCCGACCTGGTCAACGCCCTCCTCACCGGCAACATGCGACGCGGTGCCGAACTCAAGCTCGCCCACTACAACGTCTGGCATTACTTCGAATTCGGGGCCTTTGCCGACGACTCCCACGACCGCAACCAACTCGGGCCGGTCGCCCTGCAACGCGCCCTGGAAGAACAGAAGCTCGACATCACGCCCGGGCGCGTCTTTGTCATCGGCGACACCCCGCACGATGTGGCCTGCGGCAAGGTCATTGGCGCCAAAACGATTGCCGTCGCCACGGGTGGATTCACCGCCGATGAACTCCGGGATTGTGGGCCTTCCGCGGTCTTCGAGGACTTCTCCCATCCGGAGGCGTTTTTCCATTTGATCGACCGTTTGTGAGGGTTGGTTGAATCCATTAAGTTGCAATAAATCCCTGCCTCTTTCTGCTTTCCTAGCGTTTGTTTTCGCTATAAGATCCAAAGGTGTTCTCGCTGGCGCGCATCACTTGGTGGCATTCGGCCCGGCGGGGTTTGATCTACGGCCTGATTTTTTTCATCATCACAGCGGGCTACATCATCCTGGGTGACCGCTTGGTGGAAACGCTGGCCCGCTCCCAGGAAGAGGCGGCGTTTTACCAAACGGTCAAGGGACTGGGATTCATGGCGGTCGCGTCGCTCTGTGTCGGGTTGGTCGAGGGGATCGGCCACTACCGGAGGACACGACACCAGCAGTTGCTGCTTTCGACCGACCGGCGATCCCTGGCCGGCGTGATGGCTTCCTCCGTGGCCCACGACATCAACAACATGCTCACCTCCGCCCTGTTGGAGGCGGAGATGCTCGAGGGCGGCATGGCCCGCCCGGAGGCGGCGGGAAACATCAAGAAAAGCCTGCAGGAGATCGCCCGACTCGTCCGCGGTCTGCGGGATTTTGGCAAGGACCAGCTCGCGGTGCAGTTGGTGCAGCAGGACCTGGCCGAGGTGGTGCAGGAAGCGGTCACGATCACCCGCAAACACCCCGCACTCAAAAAGGCCCGCATCGAAACCGATCTGACTTCCGGGTTGACCGGACCCTGTGAGAAAACCCTGCTGCAACAATTGGTGGTCAATCTCCTGCTCAATGCCGCGGAGACCGGGGATGACGTCGCCATCCGCGTCCGCCTTTCCAGGGAGAACGGCCACGCCCTCCTGATGGTGGAAGACAACGGTCCCGGCATCCCCGAGAAGGTCGCGGCCCGGGTCTTCGAACCATTCTACACCACCAAGTCCAACGGCACCGGACTCGGCCTGACCTCGGTCCGGGCCGCCGTCGTCCTCCACCACGGCCGGATCAGCCAGAAAAAGTCGGAACTCGGCGGAGCCGGGTTCCGTATCCAATTGCCTCTGGCCACGCCCACCGTCTGACGTTCCGGCCGGCCCGGGGCGTGGCTTTTGCATTTCCCCCCGGGAAACGCGCACGTAGATTGCCCCATGCCCGTCACCGATCCCATCCACACCCCGGTCAAGGTGGTTGTCTTTGACTGCGACAGCACCCTTTCTTCCATCGAGGGAATAGACGAATTGGCCCGCGACGCCGGACCGGAGATTTTCCGCGAGGTGGAATCCATGACCCGCCTCGCCATGGAAGGCGCCATCCCGCTGGAGGATGTCTTCCGTCGCCGCCTCGAACTGATCCGCCCGGGGGCCGCTGCCTGTGCCGCGATCGCGCAAAAGTATCTCCAGACCATCGAGCCCGATGCCGGGCGCGTCCTGGCCGAGCTGCGCGGCGCGGGCTGGACCCCGGCCATCCTCAGCGGGGGCCTGGCCCCGGCCGTTCAACCCCTGGCCGCACACTTGGGCATCACCGAAGTGCATGCCGTCCCCCTTTACTTCGATGAGGCAGGAAACTATCTGGGCTTCGACGCCGAATTCCCCGCCGCCCGCAGTGGCGGCAAGCCGCTGGTCATCCAGCAACTCCGGGCCAGGCTCGGAGCCGGCAAGGTGGTGATGGTCGGGGACGGGGCCAGCGATCTCGAGACCAAACCGGTGGTGGACCTCTTCGTTGGGTTCGGTCGCTACGCCGACCGTCCGGCCGTGCGGGCCGGCGCCGGGGCGTTCCTCATGGAGTTGGCCGGACTCCCCCAACTCCTCGCCCGCTTGTAGAGCACTTTGCCTTTAATTGGCACTGGCCTCCATTCGTTTCTCTTACGCCCACTCGCGCACGTTCTCTCCATTCCCCCGAGAGAACGACAAAATCACCGGGAGGGCGAGGCTCCCGGCTCCCCCGTAAGCGTTCGGGGCCGAGCCGGAACCATTCAGTTCACCACGAAGGACGTCCCGTGACCGCGTTGGTCACGCCGAACGGGACCTCACGCGGCGAAGAACGCGAAGCAGAAACCCATGATTGGGAATACATGATGAAGTAATCCTACGGCATGACATTTGGATTAGAGCAATTCCGGATTAGATAGGCACAATAGACTGTACAATCCCTGTCCGATGCCGTACCAAACTGGGGATGAACCCATTGAGTGCAGATTTAAGGAAGCGGATCATTGCAGCGCGTAAAAAAGGCCACCGTATCGTCG